>NZ_JBHWES010000005.1:0-199876 GCF_042734105.1 Streptomyces sp. NPDC059679
TCCGACTTGTCCCGGACCCAGTCCGCACCGCCCTCCCAGCCGACGTCATCCAGCCGGTCGCCCGTCCAGTCCCCCGCGACGTCGATGGCCCCACCAACGTCCTCGACCCGGTCCTCGACCCAGTCCTCCACCCCATCCGGGATGAAATCCCCGAGCCCCATGCGCCCTCACCCCCGTACCAGGACCTCACGGCATTCCGGATGAGGGTACCGACCCCTGCTCGGTGCGATCGGCCGAGGTCAGGATTGTTGCGCGCGACGATTCGGGGCTGCGCAACAACTCGCTCTCCGTCCAGACTCGCTACGAGTCGGATCAGTCCCTGAGCCGTCAGACACAGGACGGACAGGGACAGCAGGACCTACGGGGGAGGCACGGAGAATGATCGAGACGTTATTTCGGGGTGATGAACTACCCGTGGCGGAGCGGTTCGAGAGTTGGCGCGATCTGGCGTTCGCAAGTCACTCGCCGCATGTCATCCGCACGGAGCACACGGCCGACTTCCGTGGCACGCTGCGGGTGCTGGACCTCGGCGTCGTCCGGGTTTCCGTGTTCTCGTGCCCGCCGCTGGAGTCCTTCCGGACCCCGGCGCTGATCAGGCAGTCCGATCCGGAGATCTACCACCTCTCGGTGCCTCTGGTCGGGCGCATGGGGGTCGCCCAGGGCGGCCAGGAGGTTCTGGCCGGGCGGGGTGACCTGGTGCTGGTGAGCAGTTCGCACCCCTACCGGGGGCAGCTGGACGCGACGGACGGTACGGTCTCGGCCGCGGAGATGCTGATCCCGCGGGCGGTGCTGCCGCTGCCGGGCGGTCTCGCCGAGCGGCAGTTCGCGATGAGGTTACCGGGGCGGACCGGGATGGGCGCCCTGCTCGCCCAGTTCATCACCGGTCTGGTCACCGACACCACGCCCTACGGAGCGTCGGACTCCGCGCGGTTGGGCGCTATCGCGCTCGACCTCGCCACCGCCCTGCTCGCCCAGCAGCTCAATCCCCAAGGCGCGCCGGAGGCTTTTCACCACGCCCTGGCCATGCGCGTCCGCGGCTATATCCATCAGCACTTGGCCGACCCCGAGCTGAGCCCCGAGCAGGTCGCGGCGGCTCAGCACATCTCGGTCCGTTCCCTGCACCGTCTCTTCCGCCATCAGAAGACGACGGTCTCCGCGTACATCCGCGAGCAGCGGCTGGAGCAGGCCCGTCGCGAGCTGGCCGAGCCGGCGCTGCGTATGCGGCCCATCCATGCCATCGCCGCCCGGTGGGGGTTTCGCCGGCCGGCCGACTTCACCCGCGCCTTCCGTGCCGCCTACGGCATGCCGCCCAAGGACTTCCGGCACCTGACTGGCGTCCAGCGCTAAGCGGCTGGCGCTGGGCGCTAAGGACACGTCCCGCACCACCTCGGCAGACTCGTTGAGCAGGCAATGGTGTCGGTGCGCCCCTCAGGTGCGCCGTGGTCATGCCGTGCCTGCCGCGCCCCTGCGGCACGTCGCCCGGCGCACACCGGGCCCGGTTCCATGACCCCCTCGACCGAGTGCTTCGGCGGGCTGTCGGGCGAGCCGCAGTGGGCGGGACAAAATAGGGGAAAGGTAACACCATTACATCGCAATCGCTCTTGCGCTCACGGCAGCCGACGGCGACTGCCTTCTCGACAAGCGATCCTGGCCGGCCCGGCTACCGGGCCGAGCTGGAGCTGGGGCCGGTGCGGCTGTCCGTACTGCGCCTTCCCGCACTGTCTCCGCTGACCACACTGCCTCCGCTGACCGCACCGAGCCAGTCGCACACAGGCCGGCCCGCCCGGAGCGGCGATCCGCGGGCGTGGCGGCTGGTCCTGGTGTCCGACGGGCCGCTGACACTGGGCCGGCGGTCCGGCGCCATCCGGCTGGAGCCCGGCCAACTCGCGCTGTGGGACCCATGGGAGCCGTTCGACGCGGCGGTGGCCGACCGGGCGAGACCGCCCCGGGCGATGGTCCTGCATCTGCCGGGCGGCGCGCTGTCGCTGCCGCACCACGCGCTGCGCGGCCTGGTGGCGCGGCCGGTGCCCTCGGACACGGGCCCGGCGGCCCTTCTCGCGCGGTTCCTGGAGGGGCTGGCCGGACCCGCCGCGGCGGTGGACATCCCACAGGCGACCTGGGTGGGGCGCGCCGCGGTCGACCTGGCGGTGGCGTTTCTCAGCAGCCTGACCGACGTACTGGACGACGCGACGCGACTGCCGCGGCAGGTGGCGCTCCTGGGGGAGATCAAGACGTACATCGACCGCAATCTCAGCGATCCGGACCTGTCGCCGACGGCGATCGCGGCGGCGCACCACATCTCGGTCCGCTATCTGCACCACTTGTTCCGGCAGGACGAGCAGACGGTGGGCGGCTTCGTCCGGGAGCGGCGGCTGGAGCGCTGCCGGGCCGATCTGACGAACCCGTGCCTCGCGGGGCAGAGCATGGCGGTGATCCGGGCGCGGTGGGGGTTCCAGGACGCGGCGGTGTTCAACCGGGCCTTCAAGAAGGAGTACGGGATCACGCCGGGCGAGTACCGCAGGCGCGAGGGCGTGCCCGTGGCCGTCCGGTAGCGGCCGCCAGTGGTGCTGTGGCTGAGCCGGCGGGGGACCGTCGGCTCAGCCATGCCGCGCGGCGGAGCCGCATATCGACGGGGCTGTTCGGTGTTTGCGCTCAGGCGCGGAGCGCCGGCCAGGTGTCCTCTCCCACTTTGCCGTCGGGATTGAGGTTGTGACGCTTCTGGAAGCGGACGACCGCTGCCTTTGTGTCGGGGCCGAACTGCCCGTCGATGCCGTGGGGTCCGATGTCGTACCCGCGGGCATCGAGGATGCACTGCACCTGACGGACGGGAGCTCCGTTGCTGCCCTGCATGGTCAGCGCGGTGCCGGAGTAGTAGTGGCAGGATTTCCACGGCTTCGGCGCCGGGGTCTTGGGCGGAGACTGCGTCTGCTTCGGCGGGGCCGGGGTAGTGGGGTTCCTGGTCGGCGGCTGCTGGTTGGGAGGGGGCTGGTTCTCTTCGGAGCCGCCGCCACCGCCGTTGCCACCATTACCGCCCCCACCATTACCGCCCCCACCATTACCGCCACCGCCGTCACCGCCCCCACCATTACCGCCGCCACCGCCCGAAGGGTTCGCGGGGGCGGATGGCGCGGTCGGCGACGGCTTCGGCGAAGGCTTCGCCGCGGATGACTTCGACGCCTGCGGGTGATGTGCGGACTTCGTGGCCGTCGATGCGACGTTCTTCTTGCCGTCGTCCGACGAGCCCATCCCCGGTACGACGAAGGCAACCACCCCGATGGCCACGGCGGCGACGGCCCCGGCCACGGCCAGGACCAGGCCACGGCGGCTCTTGGACGGCGTCGGCCTGAGCGTACGCACCGGGGCGCCGCGGCGGAGGATCGTCAGCTGGTCCATCGGCGACACCGCGGCGGCGAGCCCGCTCCAGGTGGAGCGGGCCCCGATCAGTTCGGCGAGCGACGCCGGCCACTCCTGGGCCGGTGCGTGCTGCCGTGCCGTATCGACGACTTCCTGCGGGCTCGGCCGTCCCTCCGCGCTCTTGTCCAGACACCGGCCGATCAGCTCCGCCAGGGCCGGATCGGTCTCCGTCACCTTGGCGAGCACATCCGCGCTCGGCGGCGAGTAGACCACGCGGTGGATGACATCGGCCGTCGAACCCTCGCCGAACGGCGTTCTGCCGGTCGCCGCGTGTGCGAGCACCGAGCCGAGCGAGAAGACGTCCGAGGCGGTGCCCGCCTCCCGGCCGTCGGCCTGCTCGGGGGACATGAATGCCGGGGTGCCCACATGCTGACCCGTCATGGTGAGCACACTGGCGTCAGTGGTGTGGGCGACCCCGAAGTCGATGACCCGCGCCCCGTCGGCGCCCAGCAGGACATTGGACGGCTTGAGATCGCGGTGGACGATCCCGGCGGCGGCGAGCGTGGCGAGCGCTTCCCCGATCTCGCCCGCCAGCCGCCACACCACCGGAGCGGGGAACGGGCCGAAGCGGCGCACCGTGTCGTCGAGGCTCGGCCCCGGGACGTACGCGGTGGCCATCCACAGCCGCTCCTCCTCGTCGAAGCCCGAAGCGACCAGCCCAGCGGTGTACTTCCCGTGGACCCGCCGTACGACCTCGACCTCGCGCTCGAACCGGCGCCGGAACCGCGGGTCCTCGGCGTGCTCCGGCCGGATGACCTTGACGGCCACCAGCGCGCCGGCCCCGTACGGGGCCGCCGCCTCCCCCTCCACGCCCGCTTCCCGCCCGAGGTAGAGCCGGCCCATCCCCCCGCTCCCCAGGCGCGCGAGCACCCGGTAGGGCCCGATCGCCACCGGGTCCGACCGCCGCAGCGGTTCCGCGCCGAGGCGTTCGAGGTCGGCGCTGCTCAGCTCTCCGGTCCAGGGGTGGACCGGGTCCCTCTCAGACATGGGAGTTTCCTTAGGGAGTTTCCGCTGTGACGCTCCTGGTGGTCAGTGGTTCTGGCCGCCGGCCTGGGAGATGTTCCTCAGGATGGTGTCGAACTTCCGCTGGAACTCGTCCAGGGAGTGCCTGATCTTGTTCAGGTCGGTCTGGGCGCTGGCCCAGGAAGAGCGGAACTGGGCGGCGTACGGGCCGCTCCAGTGGTTCGGGTCGCTCAGGGTGGTCCCGGCGTCGGAGAGCTGTTTGATGGAATCCTGGAAGCTGCCGTCGATGATGGTCAGGAACTTCTTGCTTGCCAGGTGCGCGGTGGGGTCGACTGAAACCTTGTCATCTGCCATGGTGTTTCTCCTGTTTTTGCCTGTTTTAGGTCGGTCCCGGAGGGGTGACTTATGGCGAAATTCTCCGGTCCCGGGCCTCGCCGTGTCATTGATCTGGAGCGCACAGTCCATGTGCGCTCGGTGCAAGACGTCATATGCCCGTGCTGATGGTTCAGTTCGCCACCTGCACCCCCGCCGCCACGCCGTCCACCACGAGGTAGCCACGTCCCGGCAGCGGCGCCATGCGGTCGTGGCGGGGCAGTTGAGTGCCCAGCAGATCGCCGTCGAGGTCGTGGTCGGGGCACAGCAGGACGCCGCAGCGGCTGTCCCGGGTGCGTTGGGTCCAGTGGCCGTAGGAGCGGCGCAGGGTGTCGGCCCGGCCGGCGGCGATCATGTGGTGGCCGGTGGCGGGGGCGGACAGCCACTGTTCCAGGAAGCCGCGTTCGTCCTCCACCGTGTCGGCGTCGTCGGCCAGAAGGAGGACGGGCCGGTCGAGGGGGAGTGCCGTGAGGGCCTGTTCGAGGTCGTCGTACGTGGTGACCAGGGCGGCCAGGCCGGGCAGGTCGCGCAGTGGGGAGCGGCGCGGGGCGAAGCCGACGACCGTGAGCGGGGCGTCGGCGGACGCCGAGGACATCACGAGGCGGGCGAGGGCGCACAGGGCGGTGCTGCGGCCGGATCGCTGCGGCCCGGCTATCAGGGCGTGTTCGCGCTCGTACAGCCGCAGTCCGGCACTACTGAGGGTGTCGGAGTCCAGGCCGACGGGGAGCCACCAGGGGTCGGTGGTGGTCTGGGCCGGTGTGGTGAGGGCGGTGGCGGGGACGTCGGTGGGCAGCAGGCCGACCTCGGGGGCGCTGCGCTGGGCGCCGGTCCACCGGGCGGCGGTTTCCGCGACGGCCGTTGCCAGGTCCTCACCCGGCCAACCGATCTGGACCACCTGCCGGTTGGCGGCCACGAGCGCCCTGCCCGGCACATAGGTGGGGACCGCGTTGCGGGGTATGTCGAAGTATCCGTACTCGGCGGGGTCGGCCAGCCGCAGCAGCAGTTTGGTCTGGGTCAGGGCGGACCAGGCCGTCGGCACGGCGCCGGAGCGGTCGGCGCTGACCGCGAACCGGATGCCGACCGCGGGGCCGTCGGCGTAGACGCGGGCGAGCTCTTCGATCAGGTTCATCCCCGCCACGTCCTTGTCGAAGTCCGAGATCAGGGCGCCGAGGTTGTCCAGCAGCACCAGCCAGTCCGGGGAGCCGGCCGGGCCGCGGGCCTTGCGCTCGTCGAGCTCTCGGCGCAGCAGCTTGATCAGCCGGATCTGCCGCTCGCGTTCGGCGGACCCGATGTGGGCGCCGGTGTGCGGGAGCGCGGCCAGCGGGGCCAGGTCGCCCGCGCCGAGGTCGAGGGCGAAGATGTGGTGCCGGTCGGGCGGGCAGGAGCCGGCGACGGCCAGGGCGAGCGCGGCCAGGGCGGTGGAGGTGCCCGAACCGCCGCCCCCGTAGAGCACGATGTTTCCGGCGGCCGGGTCCCAGCCGACCGCGTACTGCCGCTGCCGGTCGGGGTCGTCGGCGAGCGCCCAGGCGGGCAGGCCGGTGGCCTCGGTGTGCAGGCCCTGTTCGGCGACCGCGGGGAGGTCCGCGCGGTGCAGCACCTTGGGCAGCGGATCGGGCCAGGGCCGCCGTGGCGGGGCGAATCCGGACAGGTCGGCGGCCTGTCGTGCGGCCGTGACCAGCCGCCGTAGATCGGTTTCGCCCTCCGTGCCGTCGGTGGCCGCCGTCAGCACCGGCATGCCCAGGATGAACGGCGCGATCGTTACCGGGGCGGTCACCGCCGCCTGCGGGGTGACTCCGGTGGACAGCGCGGTCTGCACCGGCAGCACCTCGCGCGCGCTGAGCCGGTAGTAGGCGCGGCCCCACTGGCGGGTGCCGATCCCGGCCGAGGCCGGACTGTCGATGACGTCCTCCGAGTCCCCGGTGCTCTCGAGGCGGAGCGCGATACGGAGTTTGACGTTGTTCTTGATGGCGTCGTTGACCGAGCCGGCGGGCCGCTGGGTGGCCATGATCAGGTGGACGCCGAGGGTGCGTCCGCGCTGTGCGATGCTCACCAGCGAGTCGACGAAGTCCGGCAGGGCCTTGACCAGAGTGGCGAACTCGTCGATCACCACGGCGAGCCGGGGCATCGGCTCCATGCCGGCGTCCTTGGCGTCCTCGGTGTCGCGCAGCCGCTGATAGTCGCGGATATGGCTCAGGCCCACCTCGCGCAGCAGCCGTTCGCGGTGCCGCAGCTCGGCGTCCAGACAGCGCAGGGCGCGCTCGCTGAGCTGCTCGTCGAGGTCGGTGACCAGGCCGACGGTGTGCGGGAGTTCGGCGCATTCGTCCAGGGCGCCACCGCCCTTGTAGTCCACCAGCGCGAAGGTCAGATGCTCGGGGTCGGCGTCGGTGGCCATGCTCGCGATGAGGGTGCGCAGCAGTTCGCTCTTGCCGGAGCCGGTGGTCCCGGCGATCAGCGCGTGCGGCCCGTCGTCGTCGAGGTCCACGGTGAACAGGTCCCGTTCGCTGACCCCGAGCACGGCCCGCACCCGCAGGGCCGGGGCCCGCGTCTTCCACCGCTGGCCGACCTCGGCCCCGGAGACGGCGGTCAGGTCCAGCAGCGGCAGCAGGGAGATACGGTCCGGCAGCCCCGCGCCCTCGACCCGCAGCTCCGGGTCCTCGAAGCGGGCCAGCGCCCTGGCGGTGGCCCGCGCCTCGTCGACCGGCATACCGCCGAGCAGCACATCCGGCACCACCTCGTCGGAGGCCACGTCACGCATCCGCCCCCGGCCCTCGGGCGCGGCGGTGACCACCGAGGTGCACAGGGCGGGCAGCCGGGTGGTGAGCACCAGGGCACCGCAGCGCAGGGTGCGGTCGGCGAGCAGGTCCCGCAGCGGACAGGGCCGGCCCTCCAGCAGTGTGGCGCCGTCCACGACCACCAGCAGCACCGGCCCGGCGCCGCTCTCCGTACGCCGTGGCGCGGCGGCCAGCAGACCGCGGGCCAACGTGTCGGACTGCTCAGGCCCGACCGCCACCAGCCGTGACGTCCCCGACTGCGGATCCGCGCCGTGCGGCAGCCACTTCGTCCAGTCCCAGTCGGCCAGCCGCTCCGGGTCGGTGAACACCGCCAGCGTCACATCGGCCGGCCCGCTCCCCACCAACGCCTGGCACAGCAGGGACCGGGCGACGCCGAGGGCCGCCCGGCGGTCCCCCTCGAACCCCACCGCCTCACCGGCCGACACCCCGACCACGACCGGCACCTGTGGCAGCACGCAGCGCGCGCCCAGGATGTCCGCCACTTCCGGAGCGGGCTCCGAGGAGTCGTTGTCAAGCGGCGGGTTCCAGGGCAGGTCGGCGGTGCCGACCACCGTCTTGAGGAAGTCCGGGGCGCCCGGGCGCCGTTCCCACAGGGCGACCCCCGGCGCGGTCGCCCGGTGGACCACCTCCGCGGGGTCGGGGTGGGCCGCCCGGCGGGTACGGATCTCCGCCGCGTGGCGCGCGGCCACCGCCTGCTCGAACTCCTTGACCCTGGCGGTGTGATCGCGCATCCCGCGCCGGAAGGTGAAGCGGCCCCGCAGCCGCTCCTCCAGGAAGTTCCCCACGAACATCAGCGGGGTGAGCGCGGCGATGGCCGCGTAGCGGACGTCGCCGGTCATGCCGACGATCGCAGCGGCCATGACCAGCGGACCGAGCATGCTGGCGATGGAGAACGGAGCCTTGTTCGCGCTCGGCGGCGACGACGGCGTGGCGATCCGCGGCGGGTCGCCCGGTCTGCCGCCGCGCGGCGGACGGTTGAACGGCAGGGTGCCGCCTGGCCCCACCTCCCGGACCGGGTTGATCCGCTGTACGGGGCCGAGCCGGTCCTGCGGCAGGACGCGCACCATCACCTCGCCGCCCAGCGAGACCAGGTCCTCGGGCTGGAGCCGGACGGCCTTGGAGATCCGCTCGCCGCATACGTCGGTGCCGTTGACCGTGTCCAGGTCGGTGATGTGCACCTGCCCGTCGGCCGAGATCTCCAGGGCGGCGTGCAGCCGGGACACCCCCGTGGCCACGACGCGCACATCCGCCTCGGCGCCACGGCCGATGACCGTCCTGCCCACCCGCAGCGGAACGCTGCGCCCGGCCTCGAGACCGCCGACCACCCGCAGCACGGCGGCCGCCACCCGCGGCCCGCCGGCCGAGCCCCAGCCCGCGCGGGCCACCCGCGATCCATGGGCGAGGCCGGATTCGCCAAGACCCGTCTCCGGTGGCGCGGTCCGGCCGTCGATGCTCAGCCCGCTGGCCGGTATGTTCAAAGTCGCGGCGAGGTCGGCCAGCGTGGCGTTCGGCCGGCCGACACGCAGTTCCATTTCCCGCTCGGTCTTGCCGTCGGCATAGACGATCCGCACCGCGCAGTCACTCCAGGGTGGGTCAGATTCAGGTGACGAAGGGGTGCGTCGAGTCTGGCGCGGGCCCGGCCGGAAGGCATTGACGGCGAGCGCACAGTCGTTGACCCAGGGCGCAATGCCGGTGACTTGGCGGCCGAGGGCGGGGCGGGCATGCCGTACGGGCGCGCCGGGGTCTGCCGTACGGGCGGGGCGGGCGTGCCGTGCCGGCGCGCGTCAGGTCTGCCGTACGCGCGCGCGTCAGGTCTGCCGTGCCTCCGGTTCCGGGGAGGCCGGCGGGCCGTCGGGGTGCAGCGGCAGTTCGGCGGTGATCTCGAAGCCGCCCTCCGGGCGGCTGCCCGCGGTCAGGGCGCCGCCCACCGAATGGGCGCGCTCGCGCATGCCGATGAGGCCGAAGCCGTGTCCGGGCGCCGGCGCCTCGGCGGTCGCGGCGGCCGTGGCGGCCGTAGTGGTTCCGTCGTCGGTGACGGTGATGGTCAGCCGGTCACGGGCGTAGTCGAGCCGTACGTGCGCGGTGCGCGCGGCGGCGTGCTTGGTGACGTTGGTCAGGGCCTCCTGCACGATCCGGAACGCGGTCAGATCCACTCCCGGGGACAGCCGCCGCGGCTCGCCGCGCAGGGTGACCGTGACCGGGAGCCCGGCGGAGGCGAAGGCGTCGGTCAGCTCGGAGAGCCGGTCGAGTCCGGGGCTGGGTTCCAGGGGCGCGTCCGGGTCGTCCGTACGGCGCAGCACGCCGACGGTGGCCTTGAGTTCGCGCAGCGCGGAGGAGGTGGTGGCGGCCAGGCCGGTGAGGATCTTATGGGCCTGTTCGGGGTGGTCACGGGCGAGATGCGCGGCCGTGCTCGCCTGGGCGTTGGCCAGGGCCAGGTGGTGGGCGACCACGTCGTGCAGTTCGCGGGCGATGCGCATACGTTCCTCGGCGACCCGGTGCCGCGCCTCCTCCTCGCGGGTGCGCTCGGCGTGTTCGGCGCGGGCCTGTGCGGCTTCCATCACGGCTTCCGCATAGGCACGCCGGATCCGGACCGCGCGCCCGGCGGTGACGGGCAGCAGCAGCCACACGGCCGGGCCGACGGTCTTGAGCACCAGCGCGTGATGGCCTGTGTCGGTGATCATCGCGGTGGTCACCAGCGCGGCGATGGTGGCGAGGCAGTAGGCGTAGGTGATCTTCCGCTCGGTGAGCGCGGCCAGCCAGTAGAGCGCCGCCATGGCCGGGGCCAGCAGCAGCGGGGTGAGCAGATACCCGACCGCGCTCGCGGCCGAGACACAGACCGCCGTCACGGCGACGGCGGTGCGCGGGTGGCTGCGGCACCCCACCAGGGCGGCGCAGGAGACGCCCCCGAGGAGCAGGGCCGGGACCAAAGTCCTCGGATGGGCGGTGCCCGGTGTGCCGAGCGCGGCGCCGAGGACGACAAAGCCCAACAGCACCCCGGCCACGATCAGGTCGAAGGCGAGGTGATGGCGCTCCGTATAGCGCTCCAAGCTGGTGGTCATCGGGGTCTCCGGTCGGGGTCTGGCTCCATGGTGGCCGACGTCGCGGGGGAACGGCCGGCAGGGCCGCCCGGGACATGGCCACGGGCGGCCCTGGTGGGCGTGGGGCGGTGTCGGGTCAGACGCGTGCCGATTCTCGTTCCGACGCGGTGTCGGGGGCCGGGACCGCGGCGACGGGGGAGTGGCGGCTGAGCGCTTCGCCCTCCACGTCGATGTTCGGCAGCACCTTGTCCAGCCATCGAGGCAGCCACCAGGCGCGGTCGCCGAGCAGCGCCAGGATGGCGGGCACGAGCGCCATACGGACCACGAAGGCGTCGAACAGGACGGCCGTCGCCAGACCGAACCCCATCATCTTGATCATGGATTCGGCGGAGCCCACGAACCCGGAGAACACGGCCATCATGATCAGCGCGGCCGCCACCACCACCCGGGCGCTGTGCCGGAACCCGGTGACGATCGCCTGGCCGGGCCGGTCCCCGTGGACGTACGCCTCGCGCATACGGGTGACCAGGAAGACCTCGTAGTCCATGGCGAGACCGAAGACGATGCCCACCAGGAAGATCGGCATCAGGCTCATGATCGGGCCGGTCTGCTCGACGCCGAGGAGGCTCGCGCCCCAGCCCCACTGGAACACCGCGACCACCGCGCCGAAGGCCGCGAGCACCGACAGCAGGAAGCCGGCGGCCGCCTTGAGGGGCACGAGGAGGGACCGGAAGACCACCAGCAGAAGCAGGAAGGCCAGGCCCACCACGACCGCGAGATACGGGACCAGCGCGTCCTGCACCTTCTGGGCCACGTCGATGTTCACCGCGGTGGAGCCGGTGACCTCGAAGCTCGCATGGGTGGCGGACTCGAGCGCGGGACGTTCGGCGCGGATGGTGCGCACCAGGTCCTTGGTCTTCTCGTCGGTGGGGGCGGTGGCCGGGGTGGCGGAGAAGACGGCCGTGTCACCCGCGGCGTTGAGGCGGGGCGGCGAGACGGATACGACGCCCTTGGTGGCGGCGATCCTGTCGGTGATCGTGCGCGCGGCGGCCTTCGTGTCCGCCGTGCTGTTGGCGTCTGCCGTGCCCTTGGCGTCGACGACGATGGTCAGCGGTCCGTTGAAGCCGGGGCCGAAGCCCTCGGCCAGCGCGTCGTAGGCGCGGCGCTCGGTGGTCGAGGTGGACTTGGCCTCGTCCCCGGGCATGCCCAGCTGCAGGCCCGTCACCGGTATGGCGATCGCCCCGAGCCCCGCCACACAGGCCAGCAGTACGGGCAGCGGACGGCGCAGCACGAACCGGGCCCAGCGGCTGCCCCCGTTGTGCTCACTGCCCTCCTTGGCCTTTCCGCCCCGCCGGGCGGAGCGCGACAGTACGGCGCGCGGGAGGAAGCCGAGCAGGGCCGGGATCAGGGTCAGCGCGATGAGCACACCGATGGCGACCGCGCCCGCGGCGGCCAGGCCCATCTTGGTCAGCAGCGGGATGCCGACCACCGAAAGACCGGCCAGTGCGATCACGACGGTCAGCCCGGCGAAGACCACCGCCGACCCGGCCGTGCCCGCGGCCAGCCCGACCGCCTCCTCGGGCTCGTGTCCCCGGGCCCGCTCCTCGCGGTAGCGGGAGACCACGAACATGGCGTAGTCGATGCCGACCGCGAGCCCCAGCATCGAGGCGAGCGTGCCGGTCGTGCCGGACAGACCGAAGGTGCTGGCCAGAGCCATGATCGAAGCGATGCTGATGCCGACGCCGACGACCGCGGTCAGCAGCGGAAGCCCGGCGGCGGCCAGCGAGCCGAAGGTGATCAGCAGCACGACCGCGGCGATGGCGATACCGATGCCCTCGGCCGCCCCGCCCGCCGCGGGCTGGGTCGCCAGCGCGTTGCCGCCGACCTCGACGGTCAGCCCCGCGTCGCGCGCCTGCTGGACGGCGTCCTCCAGGGTCTTCTTCGACGCGTCGGTGAGATCGTCGGCCTTGACCTTGTACGTGACGGTCGTGTACGCGGTCCCGGCGTCCTTGCTCACGGCCCGCGCCTGGAAGGGGTCCACCGCGCCGGCGACCTGCCCACTGCCGGCCACTCCGTGTGCGACCTTCTCGACAGCCGCCCGGTTGTCGGCCGCGGTGACCTTCTCCCCGTGCGGGGCGACGAAGACGATCCGGGCGCTCGCCCCGTCGGCCTTGGCGCCGGGGAAGCGCTGGTCCATCAGGTCGAACGCCTTCTGGGACTCGATGCCCGGCATGGAATTCCCGGTGTCGGGGGCGGCGGGCGCCTTGACGGCGCCGAAGCCGACGGCGCCCAGCACGGCGACCCACAGCAGGGTGACCCACCAGCGTCGCCGGAAGGCCAGTCGGCCCAGTCGATAGAGAAAAGCAGCCATGGGACGGAGGTCTCCGCATCATCTGATCTCGGGATACCCCTCCAGGCTCCCGGCGCGCGGCCCTTCCGTCGTCGTGCGGCTGCCGACAATCGCGGGTACTGAGAATGCAGTACCGGGCGCCTGCCAGTTCGTTCCCGGGCATGACCCCCGTCGGCGCCGGTGTCTGCCTCAGCCGGTCAGCACCTCGACGAGCGAGGCGCATGAGCGTGTCTTGGCGCGCTGCGCGGGCTGGACTGAGGAGCCGCGCAGTGACGAAGGAGCGAGCAGTGACGAAGGAAGCCCGTGCATTGAAGCGCGCCAAGACTGAGCGGGAGGGAGGTGACGCCGACGGCCACGCCGTATCCGGGGATGGCCACCAGCGGCCACGGCACGGGCCGGGGCGCGAGCACACGGACGTGGAACGCGTAGTCGCGGTACTCGGGCATGCCCTCCGTGCCGGGCAGCACCATGAAGCGCGGCTGGACGCGGCAGAACAGCCACCAGTCCAGGACCACCAGGTCGAAGAGGACGAGGGCGAGGAAGCAGACCGTGCCGAGGGCGAACGGAGGCCAGAAGCCGAGCGAGCCGTCCGCCCGGCCGCGCAGATCCAGGACGCCGGCCACCGGCACCGCGATGAACACCGCCAGGTTCAGCAGCCCGGCCGCGGCGGCGGTGCGCCGGCCCCGTGCGCTCTGCTCCCCGTACCGCTCCTGGATCGCGGGCGGGTAGTCCGAGAGCAGGGCGTCCCGGGCGATGTGGAGAGATCCGACGATGACGGTGGTGAACAGCGCGACCAGTAAGAGCGCGTAGCCGAGGCTCACGCCTGTCAGTTCCCAGAAGTCCATGAGGCAACAGCATAGAGAGGGAAGTTAGGGTTGCCTCACCTAACTTTCACGGGTCTTGTCGAGTGGGTGATTCTCTCCTTCAATGAGGGGCGAATGAGGGGGCACTGACCATTCCCTGGGAGGGACAACCATGAGAACTCGCTTGCGCGCCTTAGGAGTTGGCGCGGCCGTGGCGGTCGGTCTGGCGCTCTTCGGCGGCCCGGTGGCAGTGGCCGCGACGTCCGCGACGTCTGTGTCGGCCGGTCACCGCGCCGAGGCCACGAGCTCCACTGTCATGGACTACTACCAGTACTTCGGCCACTACACGACCCATGAGGAGTGCGTGGCCGTCGGCGAGGAGTACTTGTGGCCCCACAACCCCGGCGGGGCCGACGCCTATGAGTGCCGGGCCAAGGACGGTGGCTGGGACCTCTGGCTGATCTTCGCCACCTGATCGCGGAGCGCGCCGGGTGGCCCGGGTGTGGTCCAGGTGGTGCGGGCGTGGGGCAGTGGATGCACGCTGGGAGTGGATACTTGCTGGCAGGAGCGATTCCGGAGGTGATCGTCATGCCACAGACCACCGTGGGCTGGCATGTCGAACTGGAATTTACCGAGGACAGCCGCCACACCCGCGCCGCCGCCCTGGTCCGGCTCGCGGACGGGAGCGAGGTGCGGGGCCACGGGGCCGCCAGCCGGGCCCCCGCCGACGCCAACCAGCCGCGGGTCGGCGAGGAGATCGCGGGCGCCAGGGCGCTCAACGAGCTGGCGACGAAGTTGCTGGAGAAGGCGCACGGAGAGATCGACGCGGTGTCCGGCCGTGTGTCACATCCGCTGCATCTGGACCACTGACCACCGCTGGATCACTGAACCGCTGAGCGGTGCCGGGCGGGCGTCGGCGCGCACCTCGTGGGCGCGCGCCGGCGTCCGTCGCGGGTGGTCGGTCAGGGGGCAGCCACCCCGTGGCGGTCAGCGGGTGGCCTTCGGGGGCTCGATGCCCAGCGTGTGGCTGAAGATGTTCTTCGGGTCCCAGGCGGCCTTGACCTTCTGCAGCCTCGGGTAGTTGTCCTTGAAGTACAGCGTGGACCAGGGGACGCCCGAGGTGTTCACGGCGGGGTCCGCCAGGTCGTCGTCCGGGTAGTTGATGTAGGCGCCGTCCTTCGGATCCGGCACCCCGTGCGTATCGGCGTAGATCTCGCGGTACAGCCTCCGCAGCCACTCGACGTACGCGGCGTCCTGGCCGGGGTCGTCCCACGCCGCCGTGTACTGGACCCGCATCACCGCGTCGCGGTGCGGAAACGCCGTGGCGTCCGGGGCCACCGCGCTGATCTGCCCGCCGTAACTGGCGATGCCCACCGAGCCGAAGAGCAGTTTCGGGTCCTGCTCACGGGTCAGGTTCTCGTAGACGGCGGCGAGCTGGGCATCGGAGAAACCCTTGCGCAGATAGCCCGACTTGATCTTGAGCCGGTAGATGTCCGAGTTGGGGCCGTCCAGCGCCGCGGCCAGCCATGGCTGCTCGGTCCTGGTCACATTGACCGGGGTGCCCACGCCCGCGCCGAGGGCGGCGAGATAGCCGTCCAGCAGCTCGGCCGCGTCGGGGCCGAACACCTGGCCGCTGGCGAGGTTGAGGTCGTTGGCCTTACGGCCCACCGTCAGGTCGGCGTACAGCCGGGTGGCCGCCGCGCCGACCGCGCTGTTGCGCTCGCACCAGTCCATGTGATTGCGGATCAGCCGGGTGAACTTCGGCTCGTCCAGCTTCAGGGCCTGCCACGGCCACTGGCTGGAGAAGGCGATCGCGCTCTTGGGCGCACGCGGCAGCAGCTGCCCCGGGTCGGACCCCTCCGCGCCCGGGGTGCGCAGCCAGTACCGGGTCACCACGCCGAAGTTTCCGCCACCGCCCCCGGTGTGGCCCCACCACAGCTCGCGGTTCGGGTCACTCGCCTCACGCGTGGCGACCACGGCCGACGCCTTGCCGTATCCGTCGACCACCACGACCTCGACGGCGTAGAGATAATCCACGACCAGCCCCATGGCGCGGGACAGCACACCGTAGCCACCCCCGCAGATATGGCCGCCCGCCCCGACACCCGGACACCACCCGGCCGGAATCGTCACCCCCCAGCCCAGCACCAGCCGCCGGTACACCTCGCCCAGGGTGGCGCCGGGCTCCACGGCGAAGGCGCGCCGCGCCGGGTCGTACGAGACCTGCGTCATTCCGGACATGTCGATGAGCACCCGTACGGCCGGGTCGTCCACCCACCCCTCCGCGCAGTGTCCGCCGCTGCGCACGGCGATCCGCTTGCCGGAGTCCACGGCCTCCTGGACCGCCGCCACGACCTGTTCGGTCGAGCCGACCACCCATGCGTGGTCCGGTGTGCCCACCCAGCGCTTCTGGCCGCGCCGCACCAGATACGCGTAACGCCCGTCGTCGGGGGCGGCCTTGACCGGGCCCAGCGGGGGTGTGCAGCCGGCCTCCGCGGCGCCCTCGGCCGCACTGGCCGGGGTGTCCAGGCCCACCCCTGCGACGACCCCGGACGCGGCGGCGGTGGCGGTCCGCAGCAGCTGACGGCGGTTGACCCCGGACATGCTCGTATCTCCTCGCGGTGTGAAACGACAACGGGACGTATCCGCCGCTGGGCGGTGTGTGCGGACTACAGGACCGGCGCCTGTGGCCCGTCGGGCGCCGAGTGGCGCCCCTCGACGACGGCCTGCGCGACCGCCGCGACCTCGTCCTGGTCGAGCCGCCGGTACCCGTCCTCGGTGATGAGGGCGATGAGGGGGAACAGCCGCCGGGTGAGATCGGGGCCACCCGTGGCGGAGTCCTCGTCCGCGGCGTCGTAGAGCGCCTGCACGACGGCGGTGACGATATCGCGCTCCGGCATGGCCTCCCGGTAGAGCTTCTTCAGCGAACCCCGGGCGTGGACCGAACCGGAACCGGTGGTGGCGAAGCCCCGCTCCTCGGTGCGGTTGCCGGTGACGTCGTAGGAGAAGACACGCCCGACGCCCTTGTGCACGTCATAGCCCGCGAAGAGCGGGACCACCGCCAAGCCCTGCATGGCCATGCTGAGATTGTCCCGGACCATGCTGGTCAGCCGGTTGGCCTTGCCGTCCAGGGAGAGGGCCGTGCCTTCTATTTTCTCGTAGTGTTCGAGTTCCAGCTGCAAGAGCTTGACGAGTTCCACCGCCAGGCCCGCGGTGCCGGCGATGGCGATCGCCGAGTGTTCATCGGCCGGGAAGACCTTCTCGTATTCGCGGTGCGCGATGAGGTTGCCCATCGTGACGCGCCGGTCGCCGGCCACCAGCACACCGTCCGCATAGGTCGCGGCGATGACGGTCGTGCCGTGCGGGGCCTCGAAGCCGTCCCGGGCGGACGGCAGCTGACGCTCGGCGGGCAGGAGCTCGGGAGCCTGTGCCTTCAGGAAATCCAGGAAGGAGGAGGTCTCGGCGGCCAGGAAAGCGGCCGGCAGGCCGCCGGTCATTCGCGCGTCGAAGGTCATGCACGTTCCTTCCCGAGAGGCATCGGCGGCTCCTGCTGGCCGCACATTACCCCACCCCCGCCCCGGGCAATCCGTGAAGAGAATCACGGTAGTTGCGCCCCGATAAATACGGCCGTGTGGCGGGGGCTGCCGGGGGAAGTTGTCATTTCGCTGCCATACCCCAGGTGTTGACCCCGGACGCCCGGCCGTACGAGGGTGTGGAAGATTTCCGAAGTCCGGCACGAGGTCGCCCACCGCGCCGGTTCCCGATGCGCGTGCCCCTGTCCGGTTCTGCGATCCCCTTCCCAATTTCTTCTTACTCCTGATCACATCACCGAGCGCGCGTCCGTGCGCTGGCTTGATTTTGTCTTTTCGCAGGAGGGATGCCTCATGTCTCGTCCGCTCAACGCCATCAACGTGCCTGGAAGGACCAGCTTCCTGGAGGAGATCTTCCGTGGCGCACTGCGACTGGATCTCGTTCATCCGTTTCCGGCGCAGCCGGAGAGCGACCGTAAACAGGGCGACGCACTGGTCGCCGATGCCAAGGAGTTCGCCCGCGGGTTAGTGGATCCCGCCCTTGTCGAGAAGACCGGAGAACTGCCCCGGGAGGCCATCAAACGGCTACGGGAGAGCAGTTACCTGAAACTGCAGAGCCCCAGGAAGCTCGGCGGACTCGCCCTGTCCGACCTCAATGCGTTCCGCGTCATTCAGGCCATTTCCAGCTGGTCGCTTCCGCTCGGTCTCGTGGTCGCCGTACAGAACTCGATCGGCTTCGCCCCCCTGGTCCAGATTCTTCCCGAGGGCCCGCTGCGCGACATGCTCAGCGAGCGCGTCGCGCGCGGGCTGATATCCGCCTTCGCCGACACCGAACCCTCCGGCGCGGCCAATCTCCGGCGGGAGACCGTCGCCGTCCCCACCGAGGACGGCCATGCCTACCTGGTCAGCGGCGAAAAGGTGTTCAGCGGCAACGCCCCCTTCGCGGAACTGCTCGGGGTGGTGGCCACCGTCCAGGAGGACGGCCGGGAGATGCGCAGACTGGTGGTCGTCGACCCGGACGCGCCCGGAGTGCGGCGGTCGGCCGAGCACGAGTTCATGGGCATCAAGGGCTTCCCCAACGGAGGGTTCACGTTGGACCGGGTGCGGGTGCCCCGTGACCACGTCTTCGTGGAGAAGCCCAGCGCCCACGACGTACGGATCACCGCCCAGGCGGGCGGGCTGGCGATCCTGGGCCGGATGTATCTCATCGCGGCGCCGTCGCTCGCGATCGCCAAGCTGTGCCTGGAGTGGTCGCGCGGCTTTGTGCGCCGCCGCCGCGTGGACGGCGTCCCGCTGGCCGAGTACGAGGAGATCCAGCACCTCATGGGCCAGTCCCTCGCCGACACCTTCGCCCTCGAAGCGGTCGCCGAGTGGAGCCTGCTGTGCGAGGACGCGGGCCTCAACCCGCTGTTCGAGCAGGTCGTGGCCAAGAACCTGTGCTCGCTGCTGTGCTGGGGCGTCGTGGACCGCACCATGTCGCTGTTCGCGGCGGAGGGCTACGAGACCGCGGCCAGCAAGGCGGCGCGCGGCGCGCCGCCCGTACCCCTGGAGCGCTCCTTCCGCGACGCCAGGAACCTGCGGATCTCGGGCGGGGTGGACTTCCAGCTGGACTACTGGCTCTCCAAGCTGGCGATCTTCTCCTACCACCGCGCGGGCGTCCTCGACGACGGCCAGGGCGCCGAGCGGGCCGCCGAGGCGCGGGAGCTGCTGGCCGCCGCGCTCACCCCGCGCAACCAGCGCCATCTGGCCGAACTGCACGATTCCGTCGAGGAGTTCCGCGCCCGCTGCGCCGCGCTGGCGAAGGCACACCCGGACGACGAGACGCTGTTCGCACAGGAGCACACGCTGATCGCGGTCGCCCGCTGGGCCACCGAGATCATGGCCGCGAGCCTGGTCCTCGCACGGGCGGCCAGGCGTACCGCGGAACATGACACCGAGGCACAGGACCTGGCCGACATCTACTGCACCGGGGCCCTGCGCCGGATCGCCGGATACGCGCGCGAGGCGCTGGAGGAGGAACGGCCCGACACCGGCCGGGTGACCCAGCGGTGGATCACCGGGGACGGCCACGCCGGGCTGCTCGACGACATCGTCGCCGATGTGACGGACCCCGACACGTCCGGCTCTGGCGTGTCCGGCCCCGACGGGTCGTAACCGGACCGGCAGGCCCAGGCACCCGCACCCAGCACCCGCACCCGGCACCCGCACCCCGGCGCGCAGGAAGAGGAAGCAGGAACAGCCATGGTTTCCCGTCCGACCCACCCCCTGTCCCCGGCCCAGTCCGGCATCTGGTACGCACAGAACCTGGATCCGACCAGCCCCGTCTACAACTGCCTCCAATACCTCGACATCCAGGGAGCGGTGGACACCGCCCTGCTCATCGACGCGATCAAACGCGTGGTCATGGAGGTCGACGGACTGCATGTCCGCTTCGACGGGCGGTCGGACCCGCCGGGGCAGATCCTGCTGGAACCCACCGCCCCGCATATCGCCGTGCACGACTTCACCGCCGAGCCGGACCCGATGGCCGCGGCGCACACATGGCTGCAGCGGTTCCTGCACATCCCCTTCGACCTGGAGGCGGGCCACGTCAGCGACTTCGCGATCCTCGAAGTCGCCCCCGGGCGCACCTTATGGGCACAGCGCTACCACCACGTGGTCGCCGACGGATACGCCTTCAACCTCATCGCCCAGCGTGTCGCCGAGGTCTACCGCGCGCTGCGGGCGGACGGTCCGGTCCCCCCTGCGCGGTTCCAGACCCTCGGCGAGGCCCTGGACGAGGCGGCCCACTACCGCACCTCGGCGGAGTACGCGGCCGGCAGGGCCTACTGGCTCGACCGCTTCGCCGACCGCCCGGCCCCCGTCGAGCTGACGGACGCGGGCCGTACGACCCTGAACGAGGCGAACGGCACCGCCCTGGCCGCGCACGAGGTGCGGCGGGTGGCCTTCACACTGCCCGCCGACAGGCACCGGGCCCTGCGCGCGGCGGCGCGGGAGGCGGGCACCAACTTCCCCCGGGCGCTCATCGCCACCGTCGCCGCGTACACCGCCCGTATGACCGGCCGTGAGGACATCGTGGTGGGCCTGGCCAGCCGCAGCCGCGCCACGCCAGGCGCCGAGCGGTTCCCCGGGATGATGTCCGACGTCCTTCCGCTGCGGCTGCGCATCACCGCCGCCACGACCTGGGCCGGGCTGCTCACCGAAACGCACGAGGCCGTGGCACAGGCGGTGGCGCACCAGCGCTACCGCGGCGAGGACCTGCGCCGGGAGCTCGGCTGGCCCGAGCGCAGACGGGTCGCCGGACCGCTGGTCAACCTGATACCGCCGCTGGGCACGATCGACCTCGGCGGTGCGTCGGGCACCCTGCACAACCTCTCCATCATGCCGACCGAAGATCTCACCCTGTGCTGCTTCCAGCACCCCGGCAGTACCGGCAGTACCGGCAGCACCGGTGCCGGGGAGCTGCGGCTCACCCTGGACGCGCACCCCGACCGGTGCGACGACGCCGCCCTCGCCGACCACCACGAGCGGCTGGCCACCCTGCTGGACGGGCTCGGCCCCGACACCGTCCACCGCCCCGTGGCGAGCTTCGAGTGCACCGGCCCCCGCGAGCGCGGCCGGCTCCTCGACGTATGGAACGAGGCCCCTCGGCCGCTCCCCGAGGCACCCCTGGGCGAGCTGTTCCGGCGGCAGGCCGCCCGTACCCCGGACGCGGTGGCCGTGGCCGACGGCGATACGGAGCTGAGCTACCGGGAGCTCGACGCGCGGTCCGACCGGCTCGCCGGGCTGCTGCGCGAGCGTGGTGTGCGCTCCGGCGCCACCGCCCTGGTGTTCATGGAGCGGTCCGTCGAGCTGCTGGTCGCCCTGCTGGCCATCGTCAAGACGGGCGCAGCCTACGTGCCGTTGGACGAGCGGCAGCCCGCCACCAGACTGCGCACCCTGATCTCCGAGGCCGACGGCGACCTGCTGCTGGTCGACGGCGCCACGCGCGAGCTGCCCGTGGTGCGCGAGCAGGCCGACGCGGGACTGCCCGTCGCCGACGTGGCCGAGCTCGAACGGGCCGCGCCGCCCGTACCGCCCGCGCCGTACGAGCCGGTATCCCCGGACGCGCCGGCCTGCGTGATGTACACCTCCGGCTCCACCGGGGTGCCCTCCGGCGTCCAGCTCACCCACCGCAACATCGCCGCCCTCGCCCACGACCGCTGCTGGTCGGGCGGTGCGCACCAGCGGGTCCTGTGGCACTCGCCGCACGCCTTCGACGCCGTGCTGTACGAGCTGTGGGTGCCCCTGCTGTCCGGCGGGCGGATCTGCGTGGCGCCGCCGGGAGCGCTGCTCCCGGCCACGCTGCGCGGGGCGATCGCGCGCCACGGAGCGACCGCCGCGTGGCTGACCGCCGGGCTCTTCGCCGCCCTGGCCGAGGAGGAGCCCGACGCTCTGCGCGGTCTGCGCGAGGTGTGGACCGGCGGCGACGTGGTGTCCCAGGCGGCCGTGGCCCGGGTGTTCGACACCTGCCCGGGCATCGTCGTCGTCAACGGCTACGGCCCCACCGAGACCACGACGTTCGCCACCCGCCACCGCATGACCCGGGCGCCGCAGGGCCCAGTCCCCATCGGCCGGGCGATGGACAACACCACCCTGTACGTGCTCGACGCCGACGGGCGCCCCGTACCCCAGGGCGCCCCGGGCGAGCTGTGGGTGGGCGGCGCACATGTCTCGGCCGGCTACGTCAACCGCCCCGAAGCCACCCGCGAGCGCTTCCGCGCCAACCCCTTCCACCCCGGCCGCATGTACCGCACCGGTGACCTGGTGCGCCTGGCCCCCGACGGCACCCTCCGCTTCCTCGGCCGCGCCGACGACCAGGTGAAGATCCGCGGCTTCCGGGTCGAGCCCCACGACATCGAACTGAGCCTGGAACGCCACCCGGACGTGGCGCGGGCCGTCGTCGTGCCCCAGGCCGCCCCGGGAGGCGGAAAGCGCCTGGTGGCCTATCTGGTGCCCACCGCCGAGCAGGACCTCACCGAACAGGGCACGGCCGGGCCGGGGAGTGACGGCGGAGTCGCCGATGAGCTGGAACGCGTCCGTGAGTGGCGACACGTGTACGAGGACATGTACCGCGAGGGCGACCAGGCCACGCTCGGCGAGGACTTCGGCGGCTGGATGGACAGCTACCGCGGCACGCCCATCCCGCGCCACGAGATGCGGGAGTGGCGCGACCGCACCGTCGACCGCGTTCTCGCGCTGCGCCCGCGCCGCATCCTGGAGATCGGGGCCGGCAGCGGGCTGCTCCTCGCCCGGCTGGCCCCGCACTGCGCCGAGTACTGGGCCACCGACTTCTCCGAGCGCGCCGTGACCCGGCTGGCGGCGAAGGTGCGCGAGGACGAGCGGATCGCGGACCGGGTACGGCTGCTGCGGCGCGAGGCCCGCGACCTGTCGGGCATCCCGCTGGAACACTTCGACTGCGTCGTCATCAACTCGGTGGTGCAGTATCTGCCGAGCGCCGCCTATCTGTCCGCGGCGCTGCGCGGCGCCCTGCACGCCCTGACGCCCGGCGGACACCTCTTCGTCGGAGACGTACGGCCCCAGCGGCTGCTACGGGAGTTCCGCACCGGGGTGGAACTGCGGCGCGGGACGGCCGAGCACGGCTTGGAAGACCTCTCCGGGCTGAAGCGCGCGGTGGAGCGGGCGGTGCTGCACGAGAAGGAACTCCTCGTGGAGCCGGAGTTCTTCACCGAACACCTGGGCGCGCTGCCCGAGGTCGTCGGCGTCGATGTGCGGATCAAACGCGGCCGTGCGCACAACGAACTCACCCAGTTCCGCTACGAGGCCGTGGTGCGCAAGGCGTCCGCCGACGCCGAGCCCTACTCATGCACCGACGCCACGGTGGCGCGCTGGGGCCACGACGTCGCCGACCTGGCCGATGTGGGCCGCTATCTGCGCGACAAGCAGCCGTCCGCGCTACGGCTCACGGGGGTGCCCAACGCCAGGGTGCGCCCGCTGCTACGGGCCGAGCACGAGGTGTGCGCGGGCACCGGCGTCGCCGCGGCCCGCGACGCCCTCGACGGCGGTGTCTTCGACGAAGGCGTTCGAGACGGCGGTGTCCCGGACGACGGTTGCCCCGATCCCGAGGACTTCGCCGCGCTCGGCCGGGGCCTCGGCCTGCGTACGGTGCTCACCTGGGCGGAGGCGGCGGCGGACGGCAGTCTCGACGTGCTGTTCCTGGACCCCGCGGCGCTGCCCGGGAGCGCCGGGCCGAAGGCGCCGGACTTCGTCTCCGACACCTACCCCAGGCGCCGTACGACCGCGGCTGACGCCCCGGCGGAGGCGTTCACCAACCAGCCGATCCGCCCGGAGCCGCACCCGGAACTGGCCGCGGCCATCGAGGCGTACGCACAGCAGCAGCTGCCCGACTACATGACGCCGTCCACGTATGTCGTGCTCGACCATCTGCCGCTGTCCGTCAACGGCAAGGTCAACCGCGCGGAGCTCCCGCCGGTGGCGGACCCGGCCTGGGCCCCGCCGGCGCCCGGCGACCGGACGGACACGGCGCGGGCGGGCGGTGAGGCAGACGTCGAGGTCACCGCCACCGAGCGGGAACTCGCCGCCATCTGGTCGGATCTGCTGCGGAGCGCGGTCGATCCGGCCGCACGCCCCGACTTCTTCGCGCTGGGCGGCCACTCCCTCCTCGCCACCCGCCTCGTCTCGCGGGTCTCGGCGCAGCTGGGCGTGGACATCTCGCTGCGCACCGTCTTCGAGCACTCGCGCCTGAGTGCCCTGGCCCAGGAACTCGACGCGCGCCGCGCCCCCGCTGAAGTGTCCGAAAACGCACCAAAGGAGCTATCGGAGGAGGGAGCGTCCGGCGAATCGGGGGACCGCTGCCCCGTGTCCGGCTTCCAGGAGCGCATCTGGCTGGACGAACGGCTGCGCGGCACCGGCTCGTTCTACAACGTCCCGCTGGCCTGGCGGGTCCGGGGCGGCCTCGACCCGGCCGCCCTGCGCACCGCGCTCGGCCGGGTCGTGGCCCGCCACGAGGCGTTGCGTACGAGCTTCGTCGAGCGGGAGCCGGACGGCAGACCGCAGCAGGTCATCGGCGAGCCGTGGGTCCCGGAGGTGGTGCACCGCCTCGCCGAGGGCGCCACGGACGAAGCACGCCTGGCCGACGCCCGGGCGGCACTGGACGCACTCGCCCAGCAGCCCTTCGACATCGCCTCGGGGCGGTTGCTGCGCGTCATGCTGGTGGACCTCGCGGAGGACGGCCGGGACCAGCTGCTGATGTGCTGTCTGCACCACCTGGTGTGGGACATCGGCTCCGAACCGGTCTTCCTGCGGGACCTGGAGCGTGCCTACGACGAATGCGCGGGGCAGGCCGGCCAGGTGGCCCCGTACGAGGAGCACCCGGCCACCCCGCATCAGCAGCGCATGGCCTTCGTCGAACACTTCGAGCGCGGCACGGTGTACGAGGACGCCCCCGTCTACCACAACGTGTCCCAGCTGTTAGCCCTGGACACCACCCCTGGCGAGGCCGAGCTGCGCCGGGCGGTCGCGGCGGTCCTGGAACGCCACCCGGCGCTGCGCACCACGGTGCACCTCTCCGACGGGACCTGTACCCAGCGCGTCCATGAGCGGGTGCCCGTCGAATGCGCCACCCTGACGGACACCGCCCCCGACGGAGTCGCCGCCTGGCTTCGCCGCCCCTTCCGCCTCACCGAAGGACCGCTGTTCCGGGTCGCGGTCGGGCAGCGGGGCGGTGAGGGCGAGGGGTGCGCCCTGGTGCTCGTCGCGCATCTCGCCGTGGCCGACCGCGCCTCGCTGCGTACCGTCGGCCAGGAGATCGCGACCCTGCTGGACGGTGGCCAACCGCCCTCCGCGCCGCCCTCGTTCGTGCAGTGGTGGCAGGCGCGGGACACCGAGGCCGAAGAGCGTCACACGGCCCGTCTCGCCGAACTGCTCGACGGCGGGAGCGGGGCCCTGCGGCTGCCCGAGGACCGGACCAGGGCCGCCGTCCACATCTACGAGGAACACTCCCTCCCGGTCGACCTCCCGGACAGCACGGTCGTCGCCGAGTTCGCGCGGCGTGAGGGCGTCACCACCGAGGCCGTGCTGCTCGCCGCGTACACCACCCTGCTCATGTGGTACTCGGGGCAGACCGATCTCACCGTGGGCGTGGCGAACCCCCGCCGCAGCACCGCCACGGCCCATGTGGTGGGCCCGGTGGACGACTTCCTGCCGCTGCGGCTGCGCGGCTGCCACGAGCGGTCCTTCGCGTCCTGGGCACGGGAGTGCGAGGCGGGGCTGAGGGAGGTGCGCGACTGCGGGCTCGCACCGTTCGACGAGGTGGCGCGGCGTGTCGCCCCGCCCAAGGACATGAGCAGGACCGCCCTCTTCGACGTGGTCTTCGACTTCGAGCACGACGCGCCCGAAGGCCAACCGCCCACCCCCGTCGCGGGTCTGGGCAAATGCGATCTGCTCCTGACACTGCGACACACAGGCGGGGACGAGGCCGGGGACGGTGACGGGGCCGGCGGGCGGCTGGTGTTCAACGGCCTGTACTACGACCCGGCGCGGATGCGCCTCTTCGCGGAACACTGGCAGCGCCTGCTGCGCGACGCCGCCACCCGGCCCGACACCCCCCTCGGCGCCTTCGAACCGCTCACGGAGGCCGAGCGCCACCGTCAGATCGAGGAGTGGAACGACACGGCCGCCGACTACCCGCACACCACGCTCGCCCAACTGGTGCGCGAGCGGGTCGCGGATCACCCGGACCGGGTGGCCCTGGCCGACGGCGAGAGCACACTCACCTACCGGCAACTCGTCGAGCGCGCCGAGCGGATCGCCCGGGTCCTCGCCGACCACGGCGTACGCCCCGGCGACACCGTCGGACTGCGCGTCCAGCGGGGGCTCGGGCAGGTCGAGGCCGTCCTGGCCGTGCTGCTGGCCGGAGCGGCGTACGTACCGGTCGACCCGGCCGCCCCGGCGGACCGCGCGGCCTTCATCCTCACCGACAGCGCGGCGGCACTGCTGCTCACGGACGCCGCACACACCGCTGATCCCGGCTTCGCCGGCCCGACCGTACGCCTCGACGAAGTCGACCACTCAGGCCACTTCGCCGCATCTGTGGAGCGGGAGCCCCTGCTCGAGCCCGCCCCGGACGACCTCGCCTATGTCATCTACACCTCGGGCACCACCGGCCGCCCGAAGGGGGTGCGGGTCACCCACCGCAATGTGGTGCGGCTGGTGGCGGCCGACCGGCTGCCGTTCCGCTTCGGGCCCGACGACGTATGGGTCCTCGCCCACTCGTACGCCTTCGACTTCTCCGTCTGGGAGATCTTCGGCTGTCTCGTACACGGGGGCCGGCTCGTGGTGCCGGACGGCGACGAACTGCGCGACCCACGGCGCATGGCGGAGCTGGTACGCCGCCACCAGGTGACGGTCCTCAACCAGACCCCGGGCATGTTCGCGCAGCTGGTCCGGGTCACGGACACCGAGGCGCGGCGGATGGCGAGCCTGCGGTACGTCATCCTCGGCGGGGCCCGATTCGCCCCGGCCACCCTCGGCGACTGGCCCGCCGGACACCCCGGCACCGAGGTGGTCAACATGTACGGGATCACCGAGACCACCGTGCATGTCACCGCCCGGACCATCACCGCCGAGGACATCGCGGCCGACCGCAGCCCGATCGGCACACCCATCCCCACCACCACCGTCCGCCTCCTCGACCCACACCCCACCGCGGGCCGGCACCGGCTGCTGCCGGTCGGCGCGGTGGGGGAGATCTGCGTCGGCGGCGAGGGGGTGGCGGCCGGGTACGTGGGGCGGCCGGAGCTGGAGCGCGAGCGGTTCGTGCCCGATCCGTACGGCTCCGGCCGCCTCTACCGCAGCGGTGACCTGGGCCGCTATCTGCCCGACGGCACACTGGAGTACCTGGGCCGGATGGACGACCAACTACAGGTGCGCGGCTACCGCATCGAGCCCGGCGAGGTCGAGACCTGCCTGACCGGGCACCCCGATGTCGCGCAGGCCGTGGTCACCGCTGACGGAGCGGACACCGACCGCCTGGTGGCCCATGTCTGGTGCCCTGCGAATGTGCCGAGCGCGGGAGAGCTGCGCGCCCGGCTCGCCGAGCGGCTGCCCGAGTACATGGTGCCCTCGGTGTTCAAGGTGGCGGACCGTATCCCTCTCTCGGTCAACGGGAAGGTGGACCCCGCCGAGCTGGCCGCCCGCAGCACACTGCTGACGGACGGGGCGGGCAGCGCCCCGCGCACCGAGACGGCGAAGGCCCTCGCCCCGCTGTGGGCCGAGTTGCTGCCCGTACCGGAGATCTTCGCCGGCACCTCCTTCTTCGAGGCGGGCGGACACTCCCTGCTGGCGGCCACCCTGCTGTCCCAGGTGGCGGAGCGCTTCGGCGTCGACCTGCCGGTGCGCACGGTGTTCGAGAACCCGCGGCTGGGGGATCTCGCGGACCGGATCGACGAGGCGATCACGGCGTACGGACATCGCTACTTGGGTCAGGCCGGCGCCGTAGCGGACACGGCGAACACGGCTGATTCGGCGGACGGGGAGCTGGTGCCCGCGTCGGACTTCCAGCGCCGTATCGCCCTGGACGAGCAGTTGTCCTCCGGCCCCGACCGCTATGCGATGCCTCTGGTGTGGCGGGTGCGCGGCGGACGCCTGGACCCCGGGCGGCTGCGCCGGTCCCTGGACGCCGTCGTGGCCCGCCATGAGGCGCTGCGCACCGGGTTTGTGGAGCGCGGCGGCCGACTGTGGCAGCGGATCGGAGAACCCTGGTCGCCGCCCCTGGAAGAGGTCGACCTGTCGGGTATGAACCCGGCGGAGCAGGACGCGCGGTGGCGGGAACGGGTCCGCGAGATGGCCGGGGGGCCCTTCGACCTCGCGTCCGGCCGACTGCTGCGGCCCGCCCTGATCGACCTCGGCGAACACGGCCAGCTGCTCGTGCTGTGCCTGCACCACCTCGTATGCGACGGCCCGTCGCTGGTGCCGCTCGTCCAGGACATGAACGCTGCGTACGAGGGCGTGGGCGGGCTGGGCGATGACGCGGTGCAGTATCGGGAGTTTGTCCGGGTGCAGGGGGAGCTGGTGGGTTCGGTGGCGGGTCGTGCGGGGGTGGAGCGGTGGCGTGGGCGGCTTGCGGGGGCGCCGGCGTATGTGTCGTGGCCGGAGCCTGGGGTGGAGGAGAAAGCGGGGGTGGTTGAGGTTCCGCTGGATGAGGGGGCGTTGGGGCGGTTGCGTGGGGTGTCGGAGCGGGAGGGTGTGTCGTGGTTCATGGCGGTGGCGGCTGGGTTTGCGGGGGCGTTGCATCGGTGGAGTGGTGAGCGGGATGTGACGTTCGGGTGTCCGGTGGCGAATCGTGCGGGTGAGCGTTTCGGTTCTGTGGTTGGGCCGTGTACGAACACGGTGGTGATCCGGTCCGTGGTGGACGAGGGCACGACGGTGGCGTCGTTGTTGCGGGGGATGCGGGAGCGGGTGCTGGAGGCGCTGGAGGACGAGCATGTGCCGTTCGACCAGGTCGTAGCGGCGCTCAACCCCGAGCGCCGCTACGGCGTCACCCCCTTCGCGGGCGCGGTTCTCAACCTGGCGCCGGTGGACGACGGCTACCCCCTGGGTGGGACGGTCCTGACCCCGGTGATGAGCAGTCAGCTCGCCGCCGAGCAGAAGTTCCCGGTCACCGTCACCGTCTTCCGCGAGGACGGGCGGGACCGCGTGGCCCTGTCGTACCGGGGTGACCAGCTGAGCCGACGGGACGCCGGGGAGCTCGCCGGGCTGCTCCGCGACCTGCTGACCGCCCTGGCCGACACCGCGCACACTCCCGTACTCCGGCAGGGGGCTGCCGCCGAGGTGGTGCAGTATCGGGAGTTTGTGCGGGTGCAGGGGGAGTTGGTGGGTTCGGTGGCGGGTCGTGCGGGGGTGGAGCGGTGGCGTGGGCGGCTTGCGGGGGCGCCGGCGTATGTGCCGTGGCCGGGGCCCGGGGTGGCGGAGAGCGCAGGGGTGGTTGAAGTCCCGCTGGCCAGGGACGTATTAGGGCGGTTGCGTGGGGTGTCGGAGCGGGAGGGCGTGTCGTGGTTCATGGCGGTGGCGGCTGGGTTTGCGGGGGCGTTGCATCGGTGGAGTGGTGAGCGGGATGTGACGTTCGGATGCCCGGTGGCCAATCGTGCGGGTGAGCGTTTCGGTTCTGTGGTTGGGCCGTGTACGAACACGGTGGTGATCCGGTCCGTGGTGGACGGGGACACCACGGTGGGTTCGTTGTTGCGGGGGATGCGGGAGCGGGTGCTGGAGGCGCTGGAGGATCAGCATGTGCCGTTCGACCAGGTCGTAGCGGCGCTCAATCCCGAACGCCGCTACGGCATCACCCCGTACGCCGATCTCGCCCTGACCCCCGTCGTCCCCGAGACCCGGGCCCCGTCGCTCGGCGGCCACCGCTTGCGACGGTTCGCGCTGAGCGGCGAGGGCGCCGACTGGGCGGCCAAGGGCGCCGTGACGGTGTCCTTCCAGGAGCAGAACGGCATCCTGCGCGGGCTGCTGGCCTACCGTGGTGATCGCATCGCCCGCGCGGAGGCCGAACGCCTGGCGGCCCTGACCGCCGCGGTGCTCGCCGACCTGGTGGACCGGCCCGACCGCCCGCTGGCCTCGCTGCCCCGCATCGGCACCGACGAGCGCGCCGTGCTCGCCGCGCTCGAGGAAGGGCCCGCCGCCGCGCCGCCCACGACCGTGCCGCGGCTGATCGCCGCGCGCGTCAGGGCCACGCCTGACGCCACGGCCGTTGACACCCCCGAGGGCCCGCTCAGCTACGCCGAGCTGGACACCCGCGCCCGTCGGCTCGCGGCGCGTATCAAGCAACCGGCGCGCCAAGGCGAACCGGTCGTGGCCGTGCTGCTCGGCCGGGGGCCCGACCTGGTCGTGGCGATGCTGGCGGCGTGGTACGCCGGTTGTGCGTACTGCCCGGTGGACCCCGGCTACCCGCCGGAGCGTGTCGCGTACATCCTCGACGACCTGGGCGCACGGGTGGTCCTCACCGACGGCGCACCTCGCCCTCAACTGCCCAACGAGATAACGGCGTTCGATGTGTCCGAGGCGCCCCGGGACACTGCCGGCGCGGCGCCCGAGCCGCCCGGTGCCGACGACCCGGCGTATGTCGTCTACACCTCGGGCTCCACCGGCCTGCCCAAGGGCGTTGTCGTCCGCCACGGAGGGCTCGCCCAGCATGCCCTGTGGTTCGCCGATCTGCTCGGGCTGGGGCCGGCCGACCGGGTGAGCCAGCTCATCAACGTCGGCTTCGACGCCGCCGTCTCCGAGATCTGGCCGACCCTGACCGCGGGCGCGGCACTCGTCCCGCACCGCGGCACGGTGTTCCCCGGCGAGGTGTCCGGGTGGCTGGACACCCACCGGGTGACCGTCGCCGTCGTGCCCGCGGCGCTCGCCGAGACCATCTGGGCACACGGCGAGCCGCCCCGCGCGCTGCGCCAACTGGTCTACGGTGGCGCGGCGCTCGGCTCCGCGCCACCGCCCGGCCTGCCGTACGGGCTGGTCAACTGCTACGGGCCGACCGAGGCGACCGTGACCGCGGCCGGCCACACCGTCACCCCCGGCGAGGCGGACTTCCGCCCGGGGCGGGTCGGCCGTCCGGCGGCCGGGGTACGCGTTTACGTGGTCGACGAGTCGGGCCACCGCTGCCCGGTCGGCGTGAAGGGCGAAATCCTCATCGGCGGCGGCGGAGTGGCGCTCGGCTACTGGCGGCGCCCCGAGCTGACCGCCGAGCGGTTTCTCCCCGCCGGTCCCGAGGGCGTGCCCGGGCCCGTCTACCGCACCGGCGACCTGGGGCGCTGGCTGCCCGACGGAACTCTGGAGTTCATCGGGAGGGCGGACCGTCAGCTCAAGGTGCGCGGACACCGCATCGAGCCGGAGGAGATCGAGGCCAGGCTGGCCGCGCATCCGCTGGTCGCCCAGGCCGCCGTACGCGCCTTCGAGGCCGCGTCCGCGCGCCTGGTGGCGTACGCGGTGCCCAGCGCCGACCCCGAGGCGGCTCCCGCGTCCGCGACCGCCCCCGCGAACACAACCGCAACTGCGACCGCGAGCGCAACCACAGCCGCAACCGCAACAGCAACCGCGGCCGCGACCCAGGCCGTGCTCGCGGCGCTGCGCGAGACGCTGCCGCCGCCGCTGGTCCCGGACGCCCTGGTGTGGCTCGACGAGTTGCCGCTCACCCCGCACGGCAAGGTCGACCACGCGGCCCTGCCCCGGCCCGGGCGCGCGGATCTGGTGGGTGCGGCTCCGGCCGTGGCGCCCCAGGGCGACCGGGAGCGGCGTATCGCGGCCCTGTGGCGCGAGGTGCTGGGCGTGGACACCGTCGGTGTCCACGACAACTTCTTCGACCTCGGCGGCGACTCGCTGCGCCTGGCCACCCTGCAACGCCGGCTGGAGGGCGCCTTCGGCATCGAGCTGCCCGTCCAGCGGCTCTTCGAACACGCCACGGTCCACGCCATGGCCCGGGCGATCGACGGGCCTGACGAGCGCGAGCACGCGGCGTCCGCGGCGGAGGACTTCCGGGAGCGGGCGCGGAAGGGGCGCCGGGCCAGGCAGCGCGACCGGCGCCCGGCGACCGGCCGGAAGGGGGATGAGACCGATGCATGAGGACGCCGTGGCCATCGTCGGCATGGCCTGCCGACTGCCGGGCGCCGGGGACGTCCGCGCGTTCTGGGACAACCTGGTGGCCGGCCGGGACACCGTCTCCCGGTTCACTCCGGACCAGCTCGCCGCCGCGGGCGTCGACCGACGGCTCGCGGAGCGGCCGGACTTCGTGGCCGCGCGCGGAGTGGTGGCCGGAGCCGACCGCTTCGACTGGTCGTACTTCGGCTACAGCCTCGGCGAGGCCCGTGGCATCGACCCACAGCAGCGGGTGTTCCTGGAGTGTGCCAGTACCGCCCTGGACGACGCGGCCATCGACCCGCACCGCTTCCCGGGCCCGATCGGGGTGTTCGCCGGATGCGACGCCGTGCCCCTGGGCGCCTCGCAGGAAGAGCTCGTCAGCCAGACCCTCGGCCGCGACAAGGACTTCCTGGCGACCCGGGCCGCGTACAAACTCCGGCTCACCGGCCCGGCGTTGACGGTGCAGACCGCCTGCTCCACCTCGCTGGTCGCGGTGCACCAGGCGGTGCAGAGCCTGCTCGGATACGAGTGCGACGCTGCTCTGGCCGGGGGTGTGGGGCTCTTCTTCCCGCAGGTGACGGGCTATGTGTACGAGGAGGGCGGCATCCTGTCGCCCGACGGACACTGCCGCCCCTTCGACGCCGATGCCGCGGGCACCGTCTCCAGCTCGGGCGCGGGCGTGGTGGTGATGCGCCGGCTGGAGGACGCGCTGCGCGACGGCGACCAGGTGGTGGCCGTCATCCGGGGCACGGCCATCAACAACGACGGGGGAGACAAGGCCGGGTTCACCGCGCCCTCGCCGGGCGGGCAGCGCGATGTCATCCTGGCTGCCCTGGGCCGGGCCGATGCCGACCCGGCGGACATCGGCCACATCGAGGCACATGGCACCGCCACCCGGCTGGGCGACCCGGTGGAAGTGGCCGCGCTCACCGCCGCGTTCCGCACCACCACGGACGCGGTGGGGACCTGTGTCCTGGGCGCGGTCAAGGGCAACATCGGGCACACCGGCTCGGCCTCCGGCGTCAGCGGCCTGATCAAGACGGCGCTGCTGCTCCGGCACCGGGAGCTGGTGCCGACCGCGCACTTCCGGCGGCCCAACCCGCTGATGAAGCTCGAAACCACACCGTTCACCGTCGCCGACCGCCACGGCCCGTGGCCCGAGGGCCGGCCGACGCTCGCGGGCGTCAGCTCCTTCGGCGTCGGCGGGACCAACGCGCACGCCGTCCTGGAGGCCGCCCCGACACCGCCCGCCGCCCGCGCGGGCACGCGCGGGCCGCGCCTGCTGACGGTGTCCGCCGCGTCCCCCGACGCGCTGCGCACCGCCCGGAGCGAGCTGGCCCAGCGGCTGCGGGACGACCCGGCACCGCGGCTGGACGAGGTGGCGCGCACCCTCGCCGACGGCCGGCGCCGGTACGCACACCGCGCCACCGTCGTCGCCCGCGATGTGGCGCGGGCCGCCGAAGCGCTCGGGGAGCCCCTGCCGGACGGTCCGGCGACACCCGAGCCGACCGGGGTCGCCTTCCTCTACCCGGGGCAGGGCACCCTGCGCCCGGGCGGAGCCGCCGCCGGGGCGTACGCCGTGCTGCCCGCGTTCGCCGGGGCATTCGACGAGGTACGCGACTGGGCCCGGCAGGAGGCCGATACGGACCTGTCGCCCCTGCTGAGCCCACGGACACCGGCGGAGTGGTACCACGACCCCGTCCACCAGCAGCTCGGTCTCTTCGCCCTCGGACACGCCCTCACCCGCGCCCTGGACGGCTGGGACATCAGGCCGGGCGCCGTGATGGGCAACAGCATCGGCGAGTACGCCGCCGCCCTCGCGGCCGGGGTGTGGGAACTCCCCGACGCGCTGCGCCTGGTGCACACCCGCGCGCTGGCCACCCGGGACACCGCCCCCGGCCGGATGCTCGCCGTCGAGCTCGTACGGGACGGCGCCCGCGAAGCCGTGACCCAGGCGCTGGCGAAACTGCCCGAACCCCGGCCCGCGGTGGCCGTGGACGGCCACGACCGCCTCATCCTCTCCGGCCCGCCTGAGGCGGTCCAGCGGCTCGCCGAACTGCTGGACGGTTGGCCCATCCGCCTGCTGGAGACCCGCAGGGCCTTCCACTCCCCGCAGATGGCCCCGGCCGCCGCCGCGCTGCGCGCCCGCGTGGCGCGGCTGACCGCGAAGGCACCGCGGACACCCCTGGTGTCCAACGTGACCGGCGGCTGGGCCACCCCCGAGGAGATGGCATCGGCCGACTACTGGGCCGCCCAGCTGACGGACACCGTACGGCTGCGGCAGGGCCTGGACACGCTGCTGTCGGGCGGCGCCGAGGTGTTCGTCGAACTCGGTCCGGGCGCCTCCATGAGCCGGGCGGTGCGCGACCACCCCCGCCACACCGCGCGCCACCTCACGGTCCCACTGCTCGACGGCGCGACGGACGACGCCGAGGCGCGGGTCCTGGAGGCGGTCGGCAGGCTCTGGGAGGCCGGGCTGAGCGTGGAGGTGGGGCAGTTCGCGGGCGGGTCCCGGCAGCGCTGCTCCCTGCCGCCCCACCCCCTGGACTCCAGGCCCTGCGGCACCGGTACCGGCATCGATCAGCCCGCGGGCGAGGCCGTACGGGCTCCTGCCGTATCGGGCCCGGCCCCGCGCCTGCCGTACGTGGCGACGGCGCACGTGGCGACGGCGCACGTGGCGACGGCGCGGCGGCTCGCCGAGGGCCTGCGGGACCCGTCGGCCGCGGACCGGCCCACGCTGTCCGAGCGGCCCGATCTGGTGCAGCGGCTCGACACGTACACCGCGGCCCTGGCCACCCGGCTCGGGCTGCGGACCGGCCGCCTCGTGCCCGGCGACGGCGTGGGCGAAGCGGAGCTGACGGATCGCCTCGCCGGGGACGGAAAGCTGACCGGACCGGCCCGGCTGATGATCCGGGCCATGACCGAGCACGGTTTCCTTACGGCGGAGGCGACGGACGCGACGAACACGGCCCCGTGCGGACGCCACCTCCAGGTCCCCGACGACATCGAGGAGCGGCTGCGCTCAGCCCTCGACCCGGCCGGTCTCGACGAGATGCGCGGGCTGCGCCGGATGCTCGACCACTGCGCGGACGCGTACCCCCAGGTGCTGGCCGGCGACCGTGAGCCGGTCTCCGTGCTCTACCCGGACGGCGACGACACGTTTCTGCGCGCCTGTCTGATGGACAACACGATCGACGTCGCCGACGCGGGGCCTTGCCTCGACCAGTTGGCGGCGGCCGTGGCCACGAGCCGGGGGCCGAGCGGGGCGGACCGGCCGCTGCGCGTGCTCGAGGTCGGCGGCGGAAGCGGGGAACTCACCTGGCGGGTGCTGGAGTCCTGGCCGGCCAATCCCCAGGACCTCTACACCTTCACCGACATCAGTGGACTCGCCGTGCTCCGGGCCCGGGAACGCGCGGCCGAGCTGGGGCAGCGACAGGTCCGGTGTGCCCGGCTCGACCTCGGCAAGGACCTCGGCGCCCAAGGGTTCCCCGCCGGTGGCTTCGACGTCGTGCTCGCCTACAACGCCCTCCATGTGGTGCCCGATCTGCCTGCCGCGCTGCGTCGGCTGAGGGGGCTGCTTGCCGCGGGCGGCTGGCTGGGGGCCGTCGAGGTCACCCGGGTGGCGCTGTGGACCCACTTCATGTGGGGCCTGGCGCCCGGCTGGTGGGACTTCGCGGACGACCTGCGCACCGACTCCGTCCATCTGCCCGCCGACGGCTGGCGGCGGGCGCTCGACGGCGCCGGGTTCTCGGATGTGGCGGTGGCGCAGCGGCCCTCGGCGGACCACGCGGTCCTGCTGGCATCGGTCGACGAAGCGCTGGTCGATGAAGCGCTGGTCGATGAAGCGGTGGTCGTCGAAGCGGTGGTCGTCGAAGCGGTGGCTGACCAAGTGATGGCCGACGACCCGGATCCACGAGTGGTGTCGGACGCCCAAATTCCGTCCGCAGAGGCGGGATTGGCGCCGATCTGGAACCGGCTCCTGGGCACAGACTCGGCACACGACGGGGACGACTTCTTCGCCCTGGGCGGCGATTCGCTCATGGCTGTACGGCTGCGCGGCCGTGTCCATGAAGAACTGGGGATCGCGGTCCCCTTGGCGGAGTTCCTGGAACAGCCGACCTTCGGCCGACTGGCCGCGCTGGCCCGGGACGCCCAAGACACCAGGGCGGTGGGGGAGACCGGGGACACCCGGCCGCAGCGGTCCCCGGCCTTGCCCCGCGAACTGGTCCGCTTCCAGGAGGGCGGCCACGGCACGCCCCTCTTCCTCGCCGCCCCTGCCGCCGGAAGCGCGCTGTGCTATCGGGAGTTCGCCCGGGCCGTCGGCGGGGACCGGCCCGTATACGGGATCGACGCCCCGGGGCTGCTGGGCGGCGTGCGCACCCCCGACCGCGTCGAGGAGCTGGCCGCCCACCACGTCCGCGTGTTGCGCGCGGTGCGGCCGCACGGCCCGTACGCGGTGGGCGGCTGGTCCGTGGGCGGTCTGGTGGCCCATGAGATGGCGGCGCAGCTGGAGCGGGCCGGTGAGCGGGTGGAACTGCTGCTGTTCCTGGACGGTTTCGCGCCGGACAGCGGCGGCCGCCCCCTGGGCTCCGCTCCCCAGCACCTCGCCGCGGGCCTGTGGCACCAGGCGCTGGTCGCCCTCCAGATCGGGCCCGCGGGCCGTACGGTGCGGTCGGTGCCCGGGGCGAGCCGGGTCTTCCGGGCCTATCTGCGGGCCATGCTGCGCTACCGGCCGAGGCCGGTGTCGTGTCGTACGGTGCTGTTCAAGGCCGGGCTCACCCACCGGACCGAGGCGCGGCTGCGCACCTGGCTGAGCGCGCTGCACCCCGGCGGGCTGACCGTACTGCCGTGTTCGGGCAAGCACTGGACCATGCTGGCCGAACCCCATGCCTCCGCCCTGGCCCACCAGGTGCGCCGAGCCCTGGACGGCCCGGAGAGCCCGGGGAGCTGAGCGGCCCCTGCCTGCGCCCTGCCTGCGACAACGTCCCTTGCGCACACGGGGCGTGACAGGATCCACTGTCCGCAGGCAACGACGAGTTCGGAGAGGGCCGATGGAGCTGATGGGGGAGGCGGACCGGCCGGTGGCCGGTCCGTACCGGCTGGTGGCCGAGCTGGGCCGGGGCGGCATGGGGCGGGTGCTGCTCGGTGTCGCGCCGGACGGGCGCCTGGTCGCGGTCAAGGTGGTGCGCTCGCAGTTCGTGGAGGACGACGGGTTCCGTACGCGCTTCCGCCGCGAGGTGGAGGCGTCCCGCAAGGTGTCCGGCGCGTACACGGCCGCGGTGGTCGACGCGGACGCGGGTGCGCCGCTGCCGTGGCTGGCCTCGGTGTTCGTACCGGGCCCGCCGTTGGATGAAGTCGTGGAAACCGTCGCCCCGTTGCCGCCCGAGGCCCTGTCGGACGTCAACTCGCGGCAGTCCTTCTCGGACGCCCTTATCTTCAGCCCCGACAACAAACTCCTGGCCGTCTCCCTAGACTACTACCTGGCCCTCTGGAAGCTCACGTAACGGGTTCCCGGTCCTGAGGGGCCGGGCTTTCAGCCTCGATGGTTGAGGGCCGCCGTTACCAGCACCAGCCAACAAAGCACGTTGGAGGTGACCGAAGTTGGCTACGTTCCGCGTAGGCGAGAAGACCCACCAAGCTGTCCTTCACCAGCAGCTTGCTCTGGAACTCGACCCAGCAGACAACCCCGGGAACAGGGACGAAACGGGGGCCGAGCGCCGTGAGGCAACCGGCGCGGAACATGTGCGAGGTGAGATCCCCGCCGCCTCACCTGGCGGCGGGGGCGTCACCCCCAACCAGCCGGGTGGGGAGAAGCCGCGTGAGCGGCACCCTTTTGTATTCGTGCTCGACAAGCACGGCCAACCATTACAGCCCTGCACACCCGCCAGGGCCCGCAAGCTCCTCAAGAAGGGACGGGCCGTCGTCCACCGGCACACCCCGTTCGCCATCCGCCTCAAGGACCGCACCCTCGCCGAATCCGAAGTCGACAGGGTAGAGCTGGGGGTCGACCCCGGCAGCAAACACACCGGTATCGCCGTCTTCACCGCCCAGGCGGGAGAACGCAGGGGACGGTACGCGGTCCAGCTCGACCACCGGGGCGCGGTCATCCGGAAGAAGATGGGGCAGCGCGCCGCCTACCGGCGCCGTCGCCGCACCTCGAACCTGCGCCATCGCGCCCCGCGCTTCAACAACCGCACCCGCCCCGACGGCTGGCTCGCCCCCTCCCTCCAGCACCGGGTCGCCACCACCGTCTCGTGGGTGACGCGCCTCTCGCGCTGGGCGCCGGTCCGCGCCGTGCACGTGGAGCGGGTCGCGTTCGACACCCACGCCATCAGCGCAGGCAGACCACTGGAAGGAACCGAATACCAGCACGGCACCCTCCACGGCACCGAGATCCGCGAATACCTCCTGGCCAAGTTCGGCCGGACCTGCGTCTACTGCGGCATCACCGGAGTGCCGCTCAACATCGACCACATCCACCCCCGCAGCCAGGGCGGCAGCGACCGCATCACCAACGTCGTCACCGCCTGCATCCCCTGCAACGAAACCAAATCCAACAGGCCCGTCGAGGAATTCGTGCACAACAAGGCCAAGCTCACCAAGATCTTGAGCCAGGTCAAAGCCCCGCTGCGGGATGCGGCAGCCGTGCAGTCCACCCGCTGGGCACTGTGGCGCGCCCTCGACCAGATGCTGCCCACCCACATCGCCTCCGGCGGCCGCACGAAATGGAACCGCACCCGCTGCGGACTCCCGAAGTCCCACACCCTCGACGCCCTCAACGTGGGCAAACTCGAGGCGGTCACCGAAACCGTCACCACCATGCTGGTCGCTGGATGCTCGGGGCGCGGACAGCACCAGCGCACCAGCCCCGACCGGCACGGCTTCCCCCGCCGCACCAGCCCCCGCATCAAGACCGTGCACGGCTACGCCACCGGCGACCTCGTGACCGCTTCGGTCCCCAAGGGCAAGTACACCGGTACCCACACCGGCCGCGTCATGGTCCGCACCACCGGCAAGTTCGACATCCGCACCCCCCACGGCCTCGCCGCAGGAATCCGACACATCCACATCCGCCTCCTCCAGCGAGGCGACGGCTACACCTACACCCACCAACCAGAACAGGCCCATGCATAAGCGCACGCCAGAGCAATCCAAAGATGCGAGGCACCCCATAAGTGAACGCATGGGGTGCCTCGCAAGATCACGCTGACCCGACTGACCCCTACCAGCACGGCGGTGACGCCGTGCTGCCGCGCACCACCAGCCGGGTCGGGACCAGCGTGGTGCCGGGTCCCGCCACGTCCTCCCCGTCCTCCCGCATCTGCCGCAGCACCCCCTCGACACAGCGCCGCCCCACCTCGGCGAAGTCCTGGTGGACGGTGGTCAGGGGCGGCAGGAAGGAGCCGGCCTCGGGGATGTCGTCGAAGCCGATGACGCTGATGTCCTCGGGCACCCTCCGGCCGCGTTCGTGCAGGGCCCGCAGCAGGCCGAGCGCCATCTGGTCGTTGGCGGCGAACACCGCCGTGCAGTCGGCCTCATCGGCGAGGCGTAGTCCGGCCTGGTAGCCGGACTCCGCGGACCAGTCGCCCCGGACCAGGGGCGGTGGCGGACACCCCGCGTCGGTGAGGGTGACGCGCCATGCGTCGGTGCGGCGCTGCGCGGCGAAGGACTCCTGGGGGCCGGCCAGGTGCCACACCGTGCGGTGGCCGAGGTCGAGGAGGTGGCGTACGGCGGCGCGGGTGCCGCCGGCCTGGTCGGTGTCGACGACGCTGTAGCGGTCGCCCGCGTCCGAATCGGCCACGACGACCTGGACGTTGGGCGGCAGTGAGACGGTGGCGGCGTCGAGGAGATGCACTTCCATGATGACGATGACGGCGTCGACGGCGAGCTCCCCGAGCCGGGAGAAGGCGCCGCGCACCTCGTCCTGGGTGGGGACCGCGACGGGCAGGAGCGTCACGGCGTAGCCCTCGTGGGCCGCGGAGGTGGCGATCGCCTCGAGGGTGCGTACGTTGCCGGTGGTGGCGAGGGAGAAGGTGATGACGCCGATGGTGCGGAACTCGCCGCGTTTGAGCGCCCGGGCGGCGCTGTTGGGCCGGTAGCCCAGCTCCTTCATCGCCGCGAGCACCTGCTGCCGGGTCTCTTCGGTCACCCCCGAGTAGCCGTTGGAGACCCGGGAGACCGTCTGAGAGGAGACACCGGCCAGGCGGGCGACGTCCGCCATGGAAGCGCGCTGGACCCGCCGGTCGGCGCGCGTGGTCCCGGCCCCCGCCCCAGCCCCGGCCCGGATCTGCGGTGTACTCGCCGATCCACTGTCCGTTGTGTCCACCCTTGCCCCCTTTCATCCGCAGTGTTGCGGAATCGTCGTACGACGACCCTTGACCGTCGACATTCGGGCAGTGTAGACATGCCGCCACCAGATGTTTACGTAAACATAACACCCGTCAAGGGCTTTTCCAGGGCGTGGTGTTTGCGTAAACATTGCGTGGGCGCCGGGCCTCCGGGCTCCGAGAGGGATGAACGAGGATCGACATGACGACGCTGCAACCGCCGGCGGCCGTGGACCGCACGGCACGGGCTTCGCTGAAACGGGACCGACGGTCCTGGACGGGGTGGGGGTTCGTCGGCCCCTTCGTGGCGGTCTTCGCCCTGGTCTTCCTGGCTCCCATCGGGTATTCGATCTACCTCAGCCTCTTCCAGGACAAGCTGATCGGCGGCAACACCTTCGTCGGTCTTGACAACTACCAGCAGGCGCTCCAGGACGATCAGTTCTGGTCCGGAGTGACCCGGGTGGGGCTGTTCCTGGCGGTCCAGGTGCCGATCATGCTGGGCATCGCCCTGCTGGTCGCGCTCGCGCTGGACAGCGGGCGGCTGTACGGCAAGGACTTCTTCCGGATCTCGATCTTCCTGCCGTATGCGGTGCCCGCCGTCGTGGCCACGCTGATGTGGGCCTTCATGTACGGCACCCGCTTCGGCCTGGTGGGGGACATCAACGACACCTTCGGTGTCTCGCTGCCCGATCCGCTTTCGCCCGATCTGATCCTGGCGTCGATCGGCAACATCGTCACCTGGGAGTTCGTCGGCTACAACATGCTGATCTTCTACTCGGCGCTGCGGGTGATCCCGCACTCCCTGTACGAGGCCGCGGAGATCGACGGCGCCGGACAGCTCCGCGTCATCACCGCCATCAAGCTCCCCGCGATCCGCGGCGCCCTCGTCATCGCGACGATCTTCTCGATCATCGGCAGCTTCCAGCTGTTCAACGAGCCGAGCGTCCTCAGGCCCCTGGCACTGAACGCGGTCACCACGGACTACACCCCGAACTACTACACGTACACGCTGTCCTTCAGGGGCCAGCAGTACAACTACTCCGCGACGGTCGCCATCGTCATGGGGCTGATCACGATGGTCGTCGCCTATGTCGTCCAGCTGCGCGGTATGCGCAAGGGAGCGTGAACCATGAGCAGCCCCGCCACCACCGCTTCCAAGCCCACGCCCGTACGGGCCGGATCCTCCGGCCACGCGCCCCGGCTGCGCACCCCGCGCAAGGCCGCCGGAAGGCGCCGCCCCCGCCGCAGTGTGCTGCTGACCGTGCTGACCGGTCTGGTCCTGGTGTACTCCCTGGTGCCGCTGATATGGCTGGTCATCAGCTCCACCAAGACCCAGGAAGGGCTGGCCGACTCCTCCGGGCTGTGGTTCGCCGACCACTTCGCCCTGTGGGACAACGTCCGTGAGACCTTCACCTACAACGACGGGGTCTTCGTCCGCTGGCTGCTGAACACCCTGCTGTATGTGGGGCTCGGCGCCGGTGGCGCCACCTTCCTCGCGGTCCTGGGCGGCTATGCCCTGGCGAAGTTCACCTTCCCCGGCAAACGCGCCGTGTTCGCCGTCGTCATCGGGGCCGTCGCCGTACCGACCACCGCGCTGGCGGTCCCCACCTTCCTGATGTTCAGCAAGATGGGGCTGACCGACACCCCCTGGGCGGTGATCATCCCCTCGCTCGTCTCGCCCTTCGGTCTGTATCTGATGTGGGTCTTCGCCACCGAGGCCATTCCCACCGAGCTGCTGGAGGCCGCCCGCATCGACGGCGCGAGCGAGCTACGGACCTTCTTCCGGGTAAGCCTGCCGCTGCTGGCACCGGGCATCGTGACCGTGCTGCTGTTCACGATGGTCGCGACCTGGAACAACTACTTCCTGCCGCTGATCATGCTCAAGGACCCGGACTGGTATCCGCTGACCGTGGGGCTGAACAGCTGGAACGCCCAGGCCCAGACGGCCGGTGGCGATGTCGTTTTCAATCTGGTGATCACCGGCTCGCTGATCACCATCCTCCCCCTGATCGTCGCCTTCCTGCTGCTGCAGAAGTACTGGCAGTCCGGACTCGCCGCCGGAAGCGTCAAGGAATAACCCTCACCCCACCACGAAGAAGTGGAAGCACCATGCCCAAGAACACGCGCCGCCTGCTGCGCGGCATCGGCCTCGTCTGCGCCCTCGCCCTGGGAGCGACCGCCTGTGGCGGCTCCGACGACGGCGGCTCCAGCGACAAGAAGGTGTCCGCCGGGGACATCCAGGCGGCCCTGAAGAAGGGTGGCTCCATCACCGTCTGGGCGTGGGAGCCCACGCTCAAGCAGGTCGTCAAGGACTTCGAGAAGGAACACCCCAAGGTCCACGTCAACCTCGTCAACGCGGGCACCAACAAGGACCAGTACACCGCCCTGCAGAACGCCATAGCGGCGAAGAAGGGCGTCCCGGACGTCGCGCAGATCGAGTACTACGCGCTCGGCCAGTTCGCGCTGACCAAGTCGCTGGACAATCTGTCCGGCTTCGGCGCCGACAAGCTCTCCAAGGCCTACTCGCCCGGCCCGTGGAACTCGGTGAAGTCCGGCGACAAGATCTACGCCCTCCCCATGGACTCCGGTCCGATGGCGCTGTTCTACAACAAGAAGGTCTTCGACAAGTACAAGGTCGCGGTGCCCACCACCTGGGACGAGTACGTCGACGCGGCGCGCAAGCTGCACAAGGCCGACCCGAAGGTCTACATCACCAGCGACATCGGCGAGGCGGGTATGACCACCAGCCTGCTGTGGCAGGCCGGTTCGCGCCCGTACAAGGTCGAGGACAACGGCACCAAGGTGAAGATCAACTTCTCCGACAAGGGCGCCGCCACCTACACCAAGACCTGGCAGACGCTCATCGACGAGAAGCTTCTCGCGCCCGTCAACGGCTGGACCGACGACTGGTACAAGGGGCTGGGCAACGGCGACATCGCCACCCTGACCACTGGCGCCTGGATGCCCGCCAACTTCGTCTCCGGTGTGAAGAACGCCTCCGGTGACTGGCGCGTGGCCCCGCTGCCGCAGTGGACCAAGGGCGACAAGACCACCGCGGAGAACGGCGGCAGCTCGCTGGCCCTGCCCTCGGCGGGCAAGAACAAGGAGCTCGCCTACGCCTTCGTCGAGTACGCGAACGCCGGCAAGGGCGTGCAGACCCGGCTCAAGGGCGGCGCCTTCCCGGCGACCACGGCGGACCTCCAGTCCGACGCGTTCCAGAACACCGAGTTCCCGTACTTCGGCGGGCAGAAGGCCAACAAGATCTTCGCCGAGTCGGCCGCGAACGTCGGCAGCGGCTGGTCGTACCTGCCCTACCAGGTGTACGCCAACTCGATCTTCAACGACAGCGTCGGCAAGGCCTATGTCTCGAACACCCCGCTGACCAAGGGGCTGAAGGCCTGGCAGGACGCCTCCGTCAAGTACGGCAAGGAGCAGGGCTTCACGGTCTCCGAGTAAGGCCCTGCGGCAGGCCTTACGGCAGCAGGGAACGCGATGCCGCGGTCCCTGCTGCCGTACGCCCTGAGCATCACCGGCACCACGGCACCACCGGCACCACGGCACCACCAGCACTACGGCACCACCAGCTCCACCGGCACCACCAGCACCAACGCCGCGCCGCCCCGTGCGGTACACCGGAAGGACCACCATGATCTCCACCCTCCTCTCCCGGCTGCCGCACGGGTCGGACGGTGACCCCGCCTCCCCCCGCCTGGTCTTCGGCGCCGACTACAACCCCGAGCAGTGGCCGCGCGAGGTGTGGGAGGAGGACGTACGGCTGATGCGCCAGGCCGGCGTCAACGCCGTCTCCGTGGCGATCTTCTCCTGGGCCCGTATCCAGCCGACCCCGGACCGGTGGGACTTCGGATGGCTCGACGAGGTCATGGACCTTCTGCACGCGGGCGGCATCGGGGTCGACCTGGCCACCGCCACCGCGTCCCCGCCGCCCTGGCTCACCACCGCGCACCCGGAGATCCTGCCAGTCACCGCCTCCGGTGAGACGGTGTGGCCGGGGGCGCGCCAGCACTGGCGCCCCACCTCACCGGTCTTCCGCGAGCACGCGCTGCGCCTGGTGACCGAGATGGCCCGGCGCTACGCCGACCACCCCGCCCTGGTGGCCTGGCATGTGTCCAACGAGCTGGGCTGCCACAACATCTACGACTACTCCGACGACGCCGCCCGCGCCTTCCGCGACTGGCTGCGGGCACGCTACGGGACCCTGGACGCCCTCAACCACGCCTGGGGCACCGCCTTCTGGTCCCAGCGCTACAGCGACTGGGCGCAGATCCTGCCGCCCCGGCTGGCCGCGTCCCACCCCAACCCCACCCAGCAGCTCGACTTCAAGCGCTTCTCCTCCGACGCGCTGAAGGAGTATCTGCGCGCCGAGCGGGACATCCTGCGCGAGATCACCCCGGGCGTGCCCGTCACCACCAACTTCATGGTGATGGGCGAGACCAAGGGGATGAACTACCCCGACTGGGCCGACGAGATCGACTTTGTCTCCAACGACCACTACGTGCTCCCCGGCCCCCAGGACCGCGACGAGCTGTCCTTCTCCGCCAACCTCACCAGCGGCATCGCGGGCGGGCGCCCGTGGTTCCTCATGGAGCACTCCACCAGCGCGGTCAACTGGCAGCCCATCAACGTGGCCAAGCGCCCGGGCGACCTGGCGCGTGACTCCCTGCTGCACGTCGCGCACGGCGCCGACGCGGTCTGCTTCTTCCAGTGGCGGCAGTCGGCCGCCGGGGCCGAGAAGTACCACTCGGCGATGGTGCCGCACGCCGGGGCCGACAGCGATGTCTTCCGCGCGGTGACCGAGCTGGGCGCCACCCTTCAGGCGCTGGCGTCGGTCGCCGGGGCCGAACGCGAGCGGGCGCGGGTCGGGATCGTATACGACTGGGACTCGTGGTGGGCCAGCGAGCAGGACTCCCACCCCAGCTCCCGGCTCAACTACCGCCAGGAGGCCCTTGACTGGTACTCCGCCCTTCTCGCGCTGGGCATCCGCGCCGATGTCATCACCACCCGGGCCGACCTCGACGAGTACCGGCTGCTGATCGCTCCCGTACTGCATGTGGTGCCCCAGGCCCTGGCCAAGAAGCTCACGCGGTACGTCGAGACGGGCGGCCACCTGGTCACCACGTACTTCTCCGGCGTCGTCGACGAGAACGACCACGTCTGGCTGGGCGGCTACCCCGGGGCCCTGCGCGAACTGCTGGGCATCCGCATCGAGGAGTTCGGCCCGCTGCTCGCCGAGGACACCGTCGAACTGGACGGTCTGGACGGTGGGGACGGTGCGGAAACCCCGGCCACCGGCACCCTGTGGACCGACCAGATCACCGTCACCGACCCCGAGGTGCGCACCCTCGCCCACTACCGCTCCGGCACCTACGCCGGCCGCCCCGCCATCACCCGTCGCGCGGCGGGCCAGGGCTCGGCCGCGTATGTCTCCACCCGACTGGGCCCCGACGGGCTCGCCCGCCTTCTGCCGGGCCTGCTGAAGGGCGCCGGAGTCCACAGCGAACTGGCCGCCGAGGTGCGCGGGCGCGTCGAGCTGGCGGTGCGCCGCACCGCCGACGCCCGTTACCTCTTCCTCGTCAACCGCACCGACGAGCAGGTGAGCCTGCCCGGCCTCACCGGGGAGCCGCTGACCGGCGGCGCCACGGCGGCCGACGGCTCGCTCACCCTGCGGCCGCGGGAGGTCGCCGTGGTGCGACAGCCCGCCTCCTGACACACCGTTCCTAGCCCTGTTGGCCAGTGTTGGCCAAACCAGCATATTCCGGGCCAGACGAGAGGCGCCTGGTGCCGGGTGCACCCCGAACGGTTCTGGGTGCGGGGAGCAGCACGAGCTGGTCACTTCGGCTCCGGCAGGTCTTACCGCCTCCGTGGGGCGTGCCTGTGGTCCTGGGCGGGCTCGTGGTCCCACGCGGCCTGGGTACGGATGCGGTCTGGCCGGTAGCTCTCCGCTGTCCGATCCTCCGGTCGGGAGCGGTCACACCTGGCCGACGCCGGATCCGTTGTCCCAGGCCGCGTCTGCCGATCGCCACCGCGGCCGCGTGATGCCGGGTGACAGTGGTCGTCGACTGATCGTTGAGGGGTACTTGCCAGTGCTGGGCGCCCCACCGGGAGGTGTAGGCCGGGTCCACGGCGACCACCACCAGCCCCTGGTGGCAGGCCATACCGCGCAGCCGTTCCCGAAACTGGGCGGTCGGGATACCGGCCACCGTGCGCCGGAAAGCCTTGCCACACCGGCCGCGTCCCATCGTCTCCCGGCCTGTCTGCCTGGCGTCGGTGAAGCCCAGGTTCTCGACCACGATCCCGGTGCAGCCGTGTGCCCTGGCGATCTTGATCAGCGAGGTGACGGCGGCCCGCAGTCTGCCGTCCCGCCGGGAGGCAGGGCCGGTCAACTCCAGTGGCACCGTGACAGGTTCGCCGACCGGGTTACCGTGCGGGTCGAGTACGTACGCTGCGAGATGGTCGGCGTTCAGGTCGACCCCGAGCATGCGCCGGCCCGCCGCCCGGATCTCCTGCGGCGACGACAGCATGCTCTTCGCCGCCGACCACGAGGCGTCGAGGTACCAGCGGCCGCGCACCGGATCGCGCACGATGTCGTAGCGGACGGCCCAGCCGGTAGCGGCCACGCGGTGCGTTCGCCGCCTGAGCGGTTCGGGCAGCACGATCGTCACGCTGCCATCTGCCGGATCCACCGTGATGGTGTAGTTGCCGTGCGGGGCCCCGGACTCGCCGTCCGCGGTGAGGAACAGCCGGGCGCATCCCACCGCTCGCGCCATCCCTCGGCCGTGAGATGGGCCTGGTCCAGGTGGTGCCGCAGCTTCGCCAGACGACGCCCGCCCACGACCACAGACGGCCGCCCTTTGGCGATGCGCCGCTCGACCACGGCAAGGCGGAATTTCAGTGCCTGGAGGCGGCGCTGTTTCTGGAAACGTTCGCTCCGGTCCTGGTAGCCGCGCACCCGGCCCGTGCGCTGACCGCACGGCACCGTGAGGCGGTGGGCAATCTTCTTGATGGAGCGACGCAGTCCGGCTCGCTCGTCGAACAGGCAGCGCATGCTGAGCTGATATTGGTCTTCGCTGGCCCGGGTCATCGCTCCCGCCCAGCGCGAGGCCGACACGCCGGTCAGCTTCTTCTTCCGCCCGGCCCGCCGGTTGTCCTTCACCGGAACCAGGCCGATCGCAACGCGCTCAGCAAGATCCGCCCGCCGATGACGGCCCAGGTGCTGCCCCACCAAGGTGAGGACCTTCTCGTCCGCGCCATCGACACGCAGCCGGTCCCGAATCCGCGCACCTGAGGGCGCGGCCACAGTGAACGGCGGCGCGATCGCACGCAACACACGTTTCCCCCCACGCTGACGCACCACCGACCTCCCCTTCTCCCCCGAGGTGCCACGAACTCAGGTGCCACCACCGATCATGCGTTCCCAGCACACACAGAACTCTGGAAACCGCCCCCATTCACCCTGACGAGGGACATGTCGGCCAGCCACGACCAACGACCGAATCAACAGCTGCCGACCCGGCGGACGGCAAGTGCCTCGCCGTCCGTAACGGCGCCGCCGTCCTGGAACCCGACCAGGGCGACCGCGACGACGCCACCCAGTGGATCATGTCGACGACCGGCGATGGCACCTGGACCCTCGTCAACGCCGCCACCGGCAGGCTGTTGGAGGTCTCCGGCCAGGCCACGCAGGACGGGGCCACCGTCTCCACCTGGCAGCCGAACTCCGGCGCCAACCAGCGCTGGAAGGTGACCGACGTGAGCTGACCGGCGCCCCCGTCAGGGCGGGTCGATGTCGTAGCCCCCGGCAGCCTCGATGAGCCACAACAGCGCCCCCCGGCCACCGTACGGATGGCCGTCCACGCCCACCCGTACCCAGCCGGTGGTCGTTGTTGTGGTGCCGACGTCCCAGAAGCGCCAGCTGCGGGAGTCGGCCAGCCCTTCGGGCTCGAAGAGGGCGAGCCAGTCGGCGAGCCGCCAGTCCGCCGTGGCGGCGGAGATCGCCTCGGTCTGCCGCTGACGGTGCGTCAGGCTGCGCCACCGGGCCAGCCAGGTGGCGGGATCCGCCCGCTCCGGCGGGGGCGGGGGCTCGGGGGCGCAGCGCTGGACGAACCACTCGGGGAGGAGGGTCGGCCACTCGTCGTCGGCCGGCCACTCCCCGGCGGGGGCCGCGGCGTGTTCGAGGACGGTGCGCAGCACGTCCCGGATCAGCTCGGCCGTGGCCCAGGGATCCTGGGAGGTGTACGTGGCCCTCAGCTCGAGGAGCGGGTTGACCGTGTCGGGGTGCGGGCCGTGCCCGGCCCTGAGCAGCTCCGCCGTCCACGAGGTCGGGTCAAGCCCCTCGTACAGCAGTTGGCGGGTGCGGTGGGGGAGGGCGGCCGTGGCCGCGTCGGTCAGGGCGAGCAGATCGGCGCGCTGTTCGGTCGTGGTGTCGAGGGGCGCCACCCCGCGCCCGCGCCCCGGCCTCGGATGCAGCCCGTGGGCCAGGGCCGTGATGTCCGCGACCACGCGGGCGGACAGCCGGGGGTCGGGGTCGGCGGCCAGTGGCAGGAGCGTACGCAGCCGGGACACCGGGTCGGGCTCGGACAGCAGCCGGTGGCCGGCGCGGCGTACGGCCGCACGGGAGTCGGTGAGCAGCGCGGCGGCCAGGCCGGGCGGCAGCTTTGCGGTGTGCGGGCGCAGTGCGGTGACGGCTTGGCGGATCACCTTGGCCGAGGGGTCGCGCAGCAGGGGGATGACACGGTCGACCGGTGCGGCGCCGAAAGTCCGCAGCGCGTGCAGCGCATGGGCGCGGATCGGGGCCTGTGGGTGGTCGAGCAGGGGGAGAAGCAGCGGGGCGTCGGCGGCACTTCCGGTTTCGGCGAGCCCGTCGACGGCCCCGGCCGGCGGCTGGGGAGCGCTCACCGCCGCACGGTAGTGGGCCAGTGGGTCGGCGCCGGTGCGGCGGGCGGCATCCCGCGCCACGGCCCGGACCAGGCCCGCCGGGTCGTCCAGCGCCGCCGTGGCCTCGTCCGGGTGTCCCGTGCGGATCAGCCCGGTCAGGGCGGTGGCCCGCACCTCTCGATGGCGCGCGGCGGCCAACCGCCGCAGCAGATCGGCCCGGTCGGTCCAGACCGCCTCGCGGGCGGCCGCCTCGGCCGCCCGGGTCCGTATCCGCACATCGGTGTCGCCCTCCGCCAGGGAGACCAGCGCCCGGAGGGGGAGGCGGCCCGTCGCGCCCGCCACCTCGAGCGCGAACCGCCGCTGGTCGGGCAGCGGTGAGGTGAGCAGCCCGGCCAACAGGGCCGCTCCGGGCGCGGACAGCAGCGCGGCGAGAACCTGTCGGCGGGCGAAGTCGCCGCGCCGGCGGCGGTCGGCCAGCAGCGCGGTCGGCGCGGCGGCCGGGACTAACCGCGCCGGGTCCCGCGACAGCAGGTCGGTCAGGCCCGCCCGGGCCCGCTCGCGCACCTGACGGACCCAGTCGCCGGTGCGCAGCACCAGGAAGGGCATGAGCTCGGGGCCCGGCCGGTCCACGATCCGGCGGACCGCGCGCTCACGGACCCGCCCGTCGCTGTGCGAGCAGGCGAACGCGAGCGTCACGGGGCGGTCGTACTCCGGTGGCGTGGGTGTCGCCCCCGGGTGCCCGGAGTTGGACCACTCCCCGCGCAACTGCGACCATCGCACCTGCCCGTCAAGCCGCAGGACGACGCCCGGCCGCTCGCCGAGCATGCGCAGCGCCGCCGTGGCGTCGGCGGCGTCGCCGGTCGCGTCGAGGTGCGTCAGGGCGTCGACCAGGTCGTCGATGGTGCCCTCCTTGACCTCGGAGATGCTGGACAGCACGGCCTGGAAGCGCTCCAGGGGAGCCGGATGCGTCGAGGAGCTGCTGGTCACCGGGCCATGGTGCCTGATCGGCGGGGCCGGCGCCGATCGATTTCCTCCGGCGGCCGTACCGGCGCCGCCCCATGAACGCCTGGGGCGGATGTGGTTCATGGGGCCGCACGGAAGTCGGGTGACGGGGGCTGTTGTCCCGACGCCTGTCTGATGACCCGCGCGGCCACCCCGTGGCACGGTGTGAGACATGGCCCACGACTACCCGTTCGACTCCGAACTCGCCGCGGCCGTCGCCCTGATCCCCCCGGTCGACCTCTCCGACCTGGCCGCCGCGCGGGCCGGGCAGGCGCGGGAGGTGGCCGGGCGGCTCGCGGCCGTGGACAGCACCGGGGTGGAGGTCGGACAGACGGTGGCGCCCGGGCGGGAGGGCGCGCCGGACGTGGCGCTGCGTACGTACCGGCCGGTGGACGCCGCCGGGCCGCTGCCGGCCGTCTACAGCATCCACGGTGGTGGTTTCATGCTGGGCTCGCCGGACGTGGACCACGCCTTCAACCTGCGGCTGTGCCGTGATCTTGACGCCGTGGTGGTGTCACCGGACTACCGGCTGGCGCCCGAACACCCCTTCCCCGCCGGTCTCGAGGACTGTTACGCCGGGCTGTGCCTGCTGGCGAAGGGCGATGCTGGGCTGGAGGTGGCGGCCGACCGGATCGCGGTACTCGGCGACAGCTCCGGGGCGGGCATGGCCACCGCGCTGACGATGCTCGCTCACGCCCGCGGTGGCCCCGGGATCCGCTTCCAGGTCCTGTTCAGCCCCGCGCTCGACGACCGGCTGGACACGCCGAGCGCGCGGGCCTTCACCGACACGCCCGTATGGACCCGCGAACTCGCCCGGCAGAGCTGGGAGGCGTATCTGGGGGCCGGGGTGCCCGGTGCGGGGGATGTGTCGCCGTACGCGGCCCCCGCCCGGGCGGGTGTGGCCGGGCTGCGGGGGCTGCCGCCCGCCTACGTCGCGGTGATGGAGTTCGACCCGCTGCGCGACGAGGGCATCGACTACGCACGCGCCCTGCTGGCCGCCGGTGTCCGCACCGAACTCCACCTCTTCCCGGGCACCTTCCACGGCGCGGTGGCCGTGGAGTACGCCGGGGTGGTGCGGCGGATGAGCGACGAGACGGTCGCCGTTCTGCGGCGCGCGCTGGGCCGATGAGAGCCCGCCTTCAGTTTGGCCGCGCCGCCAATCGCCTTGCATATAGCGCGAGTTGGGCGTGGAAGCGGTGTTCGGGGTCGCGTAGCCGCCAGCCCAGTGCCGCCTCGACATGGGCCAGCCGGGCGGCCACGGAGCTGTGGTGCAGATGCAGTTCCGCGGCGGCCTGGCGCAGCGAGCCGGTACGGCAGAAGGCGGCCAGCGCGGCGATGGTCAGGTCCCCGTTCGGCTGGGCGGCCAACGCGTCCAACTGCCGTGCCTCGGGCAGCGCGGCCAGCCGCTCCGCCGGGATGTCGGCCAGCAGTGCGACCGGGCCGAGCGCGTCATGGTCGGCCACCGCCTCCCGCGGGCTGCCCGCCACCGCGAACCGCAGCGCCGTGCACGCCTGTGCCCAGGAGTCGCGGGCCGCCAGCGCGGGGACCAGGCCGCCGACGCCGACCCGCAGCCGGCGGGCGGCGTCGCGCGCCACATCCGGGCCGAGGCGTGGGTCGGCCACCGCGGCGCGCAGCGCCGGGGCGGGCGAGCCGGCCGCCGGGTCCGGGGGTTGCACCAGGACCGTGCCCCATGGGCCGGTCCGGGTGACCCGGACGACGGCCGCAAGCCCCGCGCGGCCGAGCAGCGCGACCGCGTCCAGGCCCGCGTCGACGGCCGGGGCGCCACGCACCGCCACCATCCGCAGCGGCAGTTCGGGGGCCAGGCCCAGCAGCCGCAGCGCGCGGGCGCGGTCATGGTCGGACTCGCGCCCGGACAGCACCAGCTCCATCAGCGCGGGATCGGCCGCGTCGGGCGCACCGGGCTGCCCGGGCGTACGAGGGGCGAGCGGGGCACAGGGCGTAGGGCCGCCGCACAAGGTCCGGGCCGCGATGGCCATCCATTCGAGGATCAGCTCGTCGAACGGGCCCGGCGGCCCCGGCCGCTCCAGCCACACCCGCCCGGACGGGCCGAGCTCCGCGCCCTGGGACACCGCCTCCGGCTCACCCGGGAGGGCGGCGCCGCCCGGCCCGAACCGGGCCGTGCGGCCGTCGGGCAGCTCCAGGCCCGCCGCGCACTCCGCGAGCCCCGCGGTGGACCGGGCCAGCGATATCGCATCGAGGGCGCCGCTGCCCAGCAGCGCCTCGAAGTGGGCGATCACGCGAACCGCGGTGGCGGCATCCGCGTCGAGCGCCGAGAGCCGCAGCAGCAAGCCCTTCACAGCCACCAGTCTAGAAAGGACAGGGACATGACCAACAGCCCCGCGCCAGCCGGAACCGACATGGCCGGAAGGCGGCGCAGAACACCCAGGTCGGTGCTCGCGGCGTTACTCGGCGGCATCCTGCCGCTGCTCGCGTCGCTGCTCCTGCTGACACCGACCCCCGCGGCCGCCGCCTCGCTCACCGAGGTGACCGGATTCGGCAACAACCCGAGCAACCTCAGGATGTACCAGTACGTGCCGAACAACGTCGCGGCGCGGCCCGCGGTCCTCGTCGCGGTGCACTACTGCACGGGCTCGGGCCCCGCGTTCTACTCAGGCACCGAGTTCGCCTCGCTGGCCGACCGCTACGGCTTCATCGTCATCTACCCGTCCGCCACCCGCAGCGGCTCCTGCTTCGACGTCTCCTCGCCGCAGGCGCTGCGGCACGACGGGGGCAGCGACCCGGTGGGCATCGTGTCGATGGTCCGCTACGTCCTCCAGCACAACAACGCCGACCCCAGCCGGGTCTATGTCACCGGAGCCTCCTCGGGCGCCATGATGACCAACGTCCTGCTCGGCGACTACCCGGACGTGTTCAAGGCGGGCGCGGCGTTCTCCGGCGTGCCCTTCGGCTGCTTCGCCACCACGGACGGATCCGGCTGGAACACCGCCTGCGCCAACGGCACGATCACCAAGACGGCGCAGCAGTGGGGCGATCTGGCCCGCGGCGCCTACCCCGGATACACCGGCGCCCGGCCGAGGATGCAGCTGTGGCACGGCACCACGGACACCACCCTGCGCTATCCGAACTTCGGTGAGGAGATCAAGCAGTGGACGAACGTCCTCGGGGCGAGCCAGACACCCGCGAGCACGGACAGTCCGCAGACCAACTGGACCCGTACCCGCTACGGCGCCACCGGTGACCGGGCCCCGGTCGAGGCCATCAGCATCCAGGGCACGGGACACACCCTCCCGCAAGCGGGCATGGCCGCCCGGGCCATCACCTTCTTCGGCCTGAACAGTTAGAACTGGTCGCGCGGCGGCGCGGGACGCACCAGACCGGACTGGTACGCGATGACGACCAGCTGGGCGCGGTCCCGCGCCCCGAGCTTGTTCATGGCCCGCTGGACATGCGTGCGTACGGTCAGCGGGCTGACGAAAAGCACCTCGGCGATCTCGGCGTTGGACCTCCCTTCCGCCGCCAGCGCCATCACCTCCCGCTCGCGGGCGGTGAGCGAGGCCAGGAGTTCGCTCGGCGCCAGTGGGCCCTCGGGGTCGGGGGCGGCGAGAAAGCGGGTGATCAGGGCGCGGGTGGCCACTGGGGAGAGCAGGGAGTCGCCGGAGGCCACGGTGCGGATGCCGGAGAGCAGTTCATCGGCGTTCACGTCCTTGCCGAGGAAGCCGCTCGCGCCCGCGCGCAGCGCCCGGGCCACGTATTCGTCGGTCTCGAAGGTGGTGAGGATGAGCACACGGGTGGCGGACAGCTCCGGGTCGGCGCAGATCGCGGCGGTCGCGGCCAGGCCGTCGGTGCCGGGCATACGGATGTCCATGACGACGACGTCCGGGGCGTGTGCGCTGGTCAGCTCGGCCGCCTCCGCGCCGTCGGCGGCCTCCGCCACCACCTCCATGTCCTCGCACGAGTCGATCAGGATCCGGAAGGTGGCCCGCAGCAGGGTCTGGTCGTCGGCGAGCAGGACGCGGATGGTCATGTCACCATGGTGAGCCATCCGATGTAGGAACGGCCTCAGGGCCGTCCGTGACCCCCGCACGGACGGCCCTTCCCTTCCTGGCCCCGGCCCCTCCTGGCCCCGGCCCTTCCTGGCCCCGGCCCCGACGGCTCCCGATCCCCCTCAGCCGTTCCCGCCGCCGAAGGCCGCGTCGAAGGATGCCACCGGCGGGTCGAAGTCGTACGCCTTCAGCCGCTTCAGCGCCTCCGGCGCGCCCTGGAGCCGGTCCATCCCGGCGTCCTCCCACTCCACCGACACCGGCCCGTCGTATCCGATGGAGCGCAGCATCCGGAACACGTCCTCCCACGGCACATCCCCGTGTCCGGCCGAGACGAAGTCCCAGCCGCGCCGCGGGTCGCCCCAGGGCAGATGCGAGCCGAGCCGCCCGTTGCGGCCGTCCAGCCGCTTCCGCGCCTCCTTGCAGTCCACGTGGTAGATCCGGTCCCGGAAGTCCCACAGGAAACCGACCGGGTCCAGGTCCTGCCAGACGAAATGGCTGGGGTCGAAGTTGAGCCCGAAGGCGGGGCGGTGGCCGACCGCTTCGAGCGCGCGGTGGGTGGTCCAGTAGTCGTACGCGATCTCGCTCGGGTGCACCTCGTGGGCGAAGCGCACGCCCTCCGCGTCGAACACGTCCAGGATCGGGTTCCAGCGCTCGGCGAAGTCCTCGTAGCCGCGCTCGATCATATGCGGCGGCACCGGCGGGAACATCGCCACCAGATGCCAGATGGAGGACCCGGTGAAGCCGATGACGGTACGGACCCCGAAGGCGGCCGCGGCCCGCGCGGTGTCCGCCAGCTCGGCCGCCGCCCGCTGCCGCACCCCCTCCGGGTCGCCGTCGCCCCAGATCCGGCCCGGCACGATGGCCTGGTGGCGCTCGTCGATGGGGGAGTCGCATACGGCCTGGCCGACCAGGTGGTTGGAGATGGCCCAGCACTGGAGCCCGTACTTCTCCAGCAGCTGCCGCCGCCCGTCCAGATAGCCGGGCTCGGAGAGCGCCCGGTCCACCTCGAAGTGGTCGCCCCAGCAGGCGAGTTCGAGTCCGTCGTAGCCGAAGTCGCGGGCCAGCCGGCAGACCTCCTCGAGCGGCAGATCGGCCCACTGTCCGGTGAAGAGTGTGAATTGTCGGGGCATCCGGAGCCTCCTCAGGCGGGTACCGGCGTGTAGACGCAGTTCTTCTCGGCGCTCTCCTCGACCGCGGCGAGCACCCGCTGCACCTGCAGCCCGTCGGCGAAGGACGGTTCGGGCTCGGTCCGCGCGTCGATGGCAAGCACCAGATCGCGCGCCTGGTGGACAAAGGTGTGCTCGTATCCGAGGGCGTGGCCGGCCGGCCACCACGCCTCCAGATAGGGGTGTTCGGGCTCGGTGACCAGGATCCGGCGGAAACCGGCGTCGGTGGCCGGCTCGGTGTGGTCGTGGAAGTGCAGCTCGTTGAGGCGCTCCAGGTCGAAGGCGAGTGAGCCGCGTTCGCCGTTGAGCTCGATCCGCAGCGCGTTCTTGCGGCCCGCCGCGAACCGGGTGGCCTCGAAGGACGCGAGCGCCCCGGAGGCCAGCCGCCCGCTGAACAGCGCCGCGTCGTCGACCGTGACCGGTCCACGCGCCGCGCCGCCCGCCCGGCCGCCGAGGCCGGTGGTCGCCGTCCCGGCGGTCGCCGCCCCGTCGGGGAGCGGCCGCTCCCGTACGAAGGTCTCGGTCAGCGCCGAGACCCCGACCAGCGGCTCGCCCGCCAGGTGCTGCGCCAGGTCGACGATATGGGCGCCCAGGTCGCCGAGCGCGCCGGAGCCCGCGTGCTCCCGCCGCAGCCGCCACACCAGCGGGGACTCCGGATCGACCAGCCAGTCCTGCAGATACGACACCCGTACGTGGCGCAGCACCCCGAGCCGCCCGTCCCGCACCATCCGGCGGGCGTGTGCGATGGCGGGCGTACGGCGGTAGTTGAACCCCACCATCGCGATCTGCCCGCGCTCCCGCGCCCGCCGCGCCGCTTCCACCATGGCCTCGGCCTCGGCGACCGAGTTGGCGAGCGGCTTCTCGCACAGCACATGCTTGCCCGCCTCCAGCGCGGCGAGCGCGATCTCGGCGTGGCTGTCGCCGGGTGTGCAGATGTCGACGAGCTGCACGTCATCGCGGGCGATCAGGGCGCGCCAGTCGGTCTCGGCGGCGGCCCAGCCGTGTTTTTCGGCCGCGGCCCGCACCGCGTCCGGGTCTCGGCCGCAGATGGCGGCCATGGCCGGGCGCAGGGGCAGGTCGAAGACGCGGCCCACGGTGCGCCACCCCTGGGAGTGGGCGGCGCCCATGAAGGCGTAGCCGACCATGCCGACACCGAGCGCGGGCTTGGTTGTTTCCGCGGTTTCCGCAGTTTCCGCAGGATGTTGCATGGGACTCCTTCGGTGGGGGATCAGGTCCGGCGGGGTGCGGTCAGCTGAAGCCCGTGGGCAGGTAGGCGTCGACGTTGTCCTTGGTGACCACGGCGGAGTAGAGCGTCAGGGACGCCGGGATCTCCAGTTCGGCGAGGCCGCCGACGCCCTTGCCCTGGCCGAGCGCGCGGGCGAGGTCGATGGCGGAGGCGGCCATCGTCGGCGGGTAGAGGACGGTGGCCTTCAGCACGCTGTTGTCGGCCTTGATGGCGTCCATGGCGCGCTTGGCGCCCGCGCCGCCGACCATGAGGAAGTCGTCCCGACCGGCCTGCTGGATGGCGCGCTCGGCGCCCACGCCCTGGTCGTCGTCGTGGTTCCAGAGCGCGTCGAACTTGGAGTGGGCCTGGAGCAGTTGGGCCATCTTCGCCTGGCCCGACTCGACGGTGAACTCGGCGGCCTGGCGGCCGACCTTCTCGATGTTGGGGTAGTTCTTCAGGGCGTCGTCGAACCCCTTGGTGCGCTGCCCGGTCAGCTCCAGGTTGTCGAGGCCGGCCAGCTCGACGACCTTCGCGTTCTTCTTGCCCTTGAGCTGTTCGCCGATGTAGCGGCCCGCGTTGAGCCCCATGCCGTAGTTGTCGCCGCCGATCCAGCAGCGGTACGCCTGCGGGGAGGCGAAGATCCGGTCGAGGTTGACGACGGGGATGCCCGCCTTCATGGCCTTCAGCCCGACCTGGGTCAGCGCCTTGCCGTCGGCGGGCAGGATGACCAGGACGTCGACCTTCTTGTTGATCAGCGTCTCGATCTGGCCGATCTGCTGCGCGGTGTCATTCGAGCCCTCGGTGGTCTCGAGAGTGACGTCCTCGTACTCCTTGGCGCGCCGCTTGGCCTGCTGGTTGATGGCGTTGAGCCAGCCGTGGTCGGCCTGCGGGCCGGCGAAGCCGATGGTGACGGCCTTGCCGGGCTTGGTGTCCGCCGTGTTCGCGGCCTGCCTGCTCTTCTCGTTGTCGTCGTTGTTCTCGTTGCTCGTACAGCCCGCGGCGAAGAGCGCGCCCGCGGCGGCGGTGCCGAACAGCAGATTCCTCCGGCTGGGGCTCATCGGGGAGTTGGCCGGTGTGCGTGGGTTATCCCTCATGGTTCGTACGACCCTTCTGGACCAGGACGGCGGCGACGATGATCGCCCCCTTGGCGATCTGCTGGACATCGCTCTGCAGGTTGTTCAGGGCGAACAGGTTGGTGATGGTGGTGAAGACGAGGACGCCGAGGACCGAGCCGGTGATGGTGCCCCGGCCGCCGCTGAGCAGTGTGCCGCCGATGATCGCGGCGGCGATGGCGTCGAGTTCGTAGAGGTTGCCGTTGGTGTTCTGGCCGGACCCGGTGAGCACGATCAGCATGAACGCGCCGATTCCGCAGCACAGCCCGGACAGCAGGTACAGCATCAGGCGCTGCCGCCTGACGTCGATGCCCGCGAGCCGGGCGGCCTCCGCGTTGCCGCCGATGGCGACGGTGCGCCGGCCGAAGGTCGTACGGTTCAGCACCAGCCAGCCGACCACGGTGACCAAGGCGAAGATCATCACCAGCGGCGGGATGCCCAGGACGTACGCGTCGGGCAGCCCCAGGTCCAGGACCGGCTGCACGGTGACGACCTGCGTCTTGCCGTCGCTGAGGTGCAGCGCGAGGCCGCGGGCCGAGGCGAGCATGGCGAGCGTGGCGATGAAGGGGACCATGCCGCCGTACGCGATGAGCACACCGTTGACCAGGCCGCAGCCGAGCCCGACCAGGACGGCGCACATCAGGATGCCGCCGAGCCCGAAGTCCTGGGTGGCCAGCGTCGTGGCCCATACGGAGGCCAGGGCGACCATCGCGCCGACGGACAGGTCGATGCCGCCGCTGGTGATGACGAAGGTCATGCCGACGGTGACGACGCCGATGACGGACGCCTGAGTGAGGACGAGTTGCAGATTGTCGGTGGTCAGGAACTCATTGGGCTTGGTGAAGCCGCCCACGGCCACCAGCACCGCGAGGACCCCGACCAGGGACAGATTGCGCAGATCGACGAGCGCCCGCAGCCGGCCGCCCCCGGCGGTCCGGCTCGCCGGCGGACGGCCATTGGACGCTCCCGGCGGGCTCTGCTTGGTGAGCGTGGCGGTGGATTCGGCGGTGGCATCTGCGGATACGGCATTCGCGGGGGCGGCGGACCCCGGCTGCCCCCCGGGTTGATTCAGCACGACGGGCTCCCTTCCATGACGAGGTCGAGGACGCGGTGTTCGTCCAGCTCCCGCGCCGGTGCGGTGTGTACGACGCGGCCCTCGCGGAGCACCAGCACCCGGTCGGCCAGGCCCAGGACCTCGGGCAGTTCGCTGGAGACGAGCAGGACAGCCACGCCGTCGTCGGCGAGGCGGCGGATCAGGGCGTACAACTCGGCGCGGGCGCCCACGTCGACGCCGCGCGTGGGCTCGTCCAGCAGCAGCACGCGGCAGCCGCGCAGCAGCCAGCGGGCGAGCACGGCCTTTTGCTGGTTGCCGCCGGACAGGGTGCGCACCGGGCGCTCCGGGTTGTCCGGGCGCAGCGACAGATCCCGTACGGCCTCCCGGGCCGCGGCCCGTTCGGCCCCGCGGTCCAGCCACCCGGCGCGCGAGAAGCGGGCCAGCGAGGACACCGAGACATTGCGGGTGACGGACTCCAGCATCAGCAGCCCCTGCGCCTTGCGCTCCTCGGGGGCGAGGCCGAGCCCGGCGCGTACGGCGGCGGTAACGCTGCCGGGGCGCAGCGGGCGCCCGTCGACGAGGACGCGGCCGGCGGTCGGCCGCCGGGCCCCGTAGACGGTCTCCAGGATCTCCGAGCGGCCGGAGCCGACGAGGCCGGCGAGACCCACGATCTCGCCGGGGCGCAGATCCAGGTCGAGCGGTTCGAACTCGCCCTCCCTGGCCAGCCCCTCGAGCCGCAGCACGGCCTGCCCTTCACCGGGGTCCTCGGCCGGTGCGGGCCGCTCGGGGAAGGCGTACTCGACGTCGCGGCCGGTCATCAGGGCGACGATGTCGCGGGTCGAGGTGGTGCGGGCGGGCAGTCCGCGGGCGGCGACGCGGCCGTCCTTGAGGACGGACACGCGGTCGCCGATGCGGCGGATCTCCTCCAGCCGGTGGGAGATGTAGACGACGGCGACGCCGTCCCCGGTCAGATCGCCGACGATGCGGAAGAGGTTGTCCACCTCGTCGGGGTCGAGGGCGGCGGACGGCTCGTCCATGACGATCAGGCGTACGTCGTGGGAGAGGGCGCGGGCCATGGAGACGATCTGCTGTCCGGCCGCGGGGAGCGAGCCGACCAGCGCGTCCGCGGGGATCTCCGGGTGGCCGAGGCGGGCGAGGAGATCGGCGGTGGCGGCGCGGGCCGAGCGTGGGCGCAGAAATCCGCCGGTGGCGAGCTCGTGGCCGAGGAACACGTTCTCGGCCACGGACAGCCCCTCCACCAGGTCGAGTTCCTGGTAGATGGTGGCGATGCCCAGGCGCATGGCGGCGACCGGCGACTTGAGCCGCACCGGGCGGCCCTGCCAGTGGATCTCGCCCTGGTCGGGCTGATGGGCCCCGGCCAGCACCTTGATCAGGGTGGACTTGCCCGCGCCGTTCTGGCCGAGCAGACAGTGGACCTCACCCGCCTGGACGTCGAGGTCGACCCCGTCGAGGGCCCGTACGCCGGGGAAGGACTTGGCGATGGCGGACATGGTGAGCAGTGGTGGCGGTTCTGGCGGTGCCATGGCGGGCCTCCTCGGCGGTGCGCCGGTGAGTGGGCAGGGCTGATCGCGGAATGGCGGGGGGTTGGTGTGGTGCGCGTGGTGCGGTGCGTACGGAATGCGGCGGGTGTGGCGCGCGTCGCGCGGATTACGTGCGCGCGTGCCCGTGGTGCGTGCCTGTGGTGCGGTGGGGTGTGGTGCCTGTGGTTGCGGGTGGTGCGTGTCGGGTCAGGCCGGGGAGTAGAGGTGGTCGCTGATCAGGCGGGCCGCCCCGATGACCCCGGCCACGGCGCCGAGTTCGCCCAGCACGATGGGGAGGTTGCCGGTGGCCAGCGGCAGTGACTGGCGGTAGACCTGGGTGCGGATGGCGGCGAGCAGGTTGTGGCCGAGGCCGGTCACCCCGCCGCCGATCACCACCAGGCCGGGGTTGAAGAAGCTGACGAGTGAGGCGAGTACCTGGCCGGTGCGGGTGCCGCCGTCGCGGATGAGGTCGAGCGCGGCTGCGTCGCCCGCCGAGGCGGCAGCCGCGACATCGGTGGCGGCGAGGGATCCGGCGGCCTCCAGCCGGGCGGCGAGCTCGGCGGACCGGCCCTCCCGCGCGGCCGCCTCGGCGTCGCGGGCGAGCGCCGCGCCGCCGAAGTACGCCTCCAGGCAGCCGCGGTTGCCGCAGGCGCACGGCCGGCCGTCGCGTTCGGCCTGGATATGGCCGATGTCGCCCGCGCTGCCGGTCGTACCGCGGTAGACCTCGCCGCCGACCACGATGCCGCAGCCGATACCGGTGCCGATCTTGACGCAGAGGAAGTCCTTCGCGGAGCGCGCGACGCCCGCCTGCTGCTCTCCCATCGCCATCAGGTTCACGTCGTTGTCCACCATGACGGGGCAGCCCAGCTCCTGGCTGAGCGCTTCCCGTACGGGGAAGCCGTCCCATCCGGGCATGATCGGTGGTGCGACCGGCACCCCTTCGGGGAAGCGCACCGGGCCCGGGACCCCGATCCCGGCCCCGTCGAACCCCTCGGCCACCCCGGACCCCCGGAGCTTCGCGGCCATGGCCAGGACCTGCTCGAAGACCGCGACCGGGCCCTCGCGCACATCCATGGGCTGGGTCACGTGGCCGAGCACTTCCAGCTCGGCGTTGGTGACGGCCACGTCGACCGAGGTGGCGCCGATGTCGACGCCGAGGAAGCGCAGCGTGGGGGCGAGCCGGATGTTGTGCGAGCGGCGCCCGCCGCGGGAGGCGGCGAGCCCGTCGGCGATCACGAGCCCGGTTTCGAGCAGCCGGTCGACCTCCACGGCCAGCCGGGAGCGCGAGAGGTCCATCCAGTCGCCCAGCTGCGCCCGGGAGGTGGGTCCCCCGTCGCGCAGCAGACGCAGCAGACGCGCCTGATGGGCGTTCGCGGGTCGTGCCGTCATGCGCCTCACACTGCCCCTCCCGCCGTCATCGGCATGCCACTGGTCGGGCTTTCAGGGGGAACGTAGCAGCGGTTGTCCGGCGTGGGAAGAACTTACGCTGCAATCGCTGTGGACTTTCTCCTGTCTCAGGACAAAGCCTCGCCGAATCCGCCGTCCGCGCCCCCTGTGAGGCGGGGGCATCTCGCCATCTGGCGCGAATTTGACATTAGGAAGACTTATGGGTGATAAAGAAGGCCCTTTGGATACTTCACGCAGCGTGATCATCGAGGCGTGACACACTCCGAAATGAGCCGCCCGCCGTGACCCGCACAGCCGCCACCCCGGATCAGCCGACCGCCGACCAGCCGACCGTGGACCCCGCCGCGGCCTGGGAGGACTGGCGAGCCCGGCGTCGGCGTTCGGTCACCTCCGCCACCGGGAACCTCGCCCTCGTGGAGACCCGCTGGCTGCCGGCCGGTGAGCGCCCCGACCTCGACGCGGCCCGCGCGGGACAGCCGGAGCACGTCACCGTCACCGCCCTCGCCCGCACCGACCTGGTCACCGGCGAGCCCGAGCACGGTCTGCGCTTCTGGGACGCCCAGTCGCCGGCCATCCGCCACTTCGAGCGCACCGACGCCTTCCCGTACGACCCGGCGTGGGTCCTCGAAGCGTCGTACCACCCGGTGCCGGGCGCCCGGCGCGTCGCGTTCGAGCACATCCGCGACAACGGCGGCACCCGCGATCTGGTCGTACCGGGCGATATCGCGCTCACCGTGGACGGCCGCGACTACACGCTCAGCGCCTTCGACGACGACGGCACCCTGCTGCTCGTCTTCGGCGACCCCACCAACGGCGACACCACCTATGGCGCCGGACGCTTCCTCTTCGTGGAGCGCACCGCCGACCCGGGCCGGGTCCGGCTGGACTTCAACCGCGCCTTCGTGCCGCCCTGCGGATTCTCCGACCAGTACAACTGTCCGATGCCGCCGCGGCAGAACCGCTTCCACCTGCCCGTCGAGGCCGGTGAGCAGCGCCCCGTCTTCCGCGACGGCTTCCTCGCACAGCACTGATCTCCCCGCAGCACACCCCTTCGCGGCACACCCCGCGGCATTCGCGGCACTCCCCGCAGAAAACGAGCTCACCCGCCATGAACATCACCAAGTCCGCCCTGTACGGCGGCGCCACGGCCGCCACCCTCGCCCTGACCCTCACCGCCTGCGGCGGGGGCGGGAACGGAGGCAGCGCCTCGGGCGGCGCGTACGACAAGAACGCCACCGTCGGCGTCGGCTCGCTCTACGAGCCGCAGAACCTCGACAACACCGCGGGCGGCGGCCAGGGCGTCACCGAGGCGCTGGCCGGCAATGTCTACGAAGGGCTGTTCCGGCTCACCGACGACGGCAAGGTCGAGAAGCTGCTCGCCCAGGACTACAAGGTCAGCGGCGACGGGCTCACCTACACCCTCACCCTGCGCGACGGCGTGAAGTTCCACAGCGGCAAGAAGCTCACCAGCCAGGACGTCAAGTACAGCCTGGAGAAGGTGATCGGGAAGGACTCGCAGTCCGCCCGCAAGAGCAACCTCGAGGTCATCAAGGACATCGCCACACCCGATGCGAAGACCGTGAAGGTCACGCTGTCGAAGAAGTCGATCTCCTTCGTCTACAACCTCTCCTACGTCTGGATCGTCAACTCCGAGGCGAAGAGCCTGAAGACGAGCGAGGACGGCACCGGGCCGTACACGCTGAACAAGTGGACCCGCGGCTCGGCCCTCTCCCTCGACCGGTTCGCCGGCTACTGGGGCCGCGCGGCCGCCAACAAGGGCGTCGTCTTCCACTACTACAAGAACGCCACGGCGCTGAACAACGCGCTGCTGACCAACGCGGTGGACGTGGTCACCAGCGAGCAGTCGCCCGACGCCCTCGACCAGTTCAAGAACAACCAGAACTACAAGGTCAACGACGGCGACTCGACCACCAAGCTGCTGCTCGCCTTCAACGACAAGGCCAAGCCGTTCACCGACGTCCGGGTCCGCCAGGCGGTGTCCTCCGCCATCGACGACAAGAAGCTGCTGGAGTCCGTCTGGGGCGGATACGGCAAGCTCATCGGCTCGATGGTGCCGCCCACCGACCCCTGGTACGAAGACCTCACCAAGGTCAACGCGTATGACACCGCCCGGGCCAAGAAGCTGCTGAAGGACGCCGGCTACGAGAACGGCTTCACCTTCACCCTCGACACCCCGAACTACGACCCGCACCCGACCGCGGCCACCTTCATCAAGTCGCAGCTCGCCAAGGTCGGCATCACCGTCAAGATCAACACCATCACGCCGGACGAGTGGTACACGAAGGTCTACAAGAACCACGACTTCGCGGCCACCCTCCAGGAGCACGTCAACGACCGCGACCTGGTCTGGTACGGCAACCCCGACTTCTACTGGGGCTACGACAACAAGCAGGTCACCCGCTGGGTGGAGCAGGCGGAGGCGGCGCCCACCACGGCCGCGCAGACCGAGCTGCTGAAGAAGGTCAACCGCAAGACCGCCGAGGACGCGGCCAGCGACTGGCTGTACCTGTACCCGCAGATCGTCGTCGCGAACAGCAAGCTCTCCGGCTACCCCGTCAACGGCCTCAACTCGCAGTTCTACGCCTACGACATCCAGAAGAAGGGCTGATGGCGCGGTATCTCCTGCGCCGCCTCGCCTTCCTGCTGGTGTCGCTGGCGCTGGCGAGCGTGGTGCTGTTCGTACTGCTGCGCATGCTGCCCGGGGACCCCGCCAACGCGCTCACCTCGGTCGGCGCGGGCCCCGAGCAGATCGCGGCGGCACGCCACTCCATAGGCTCCGACCGGCCGCTGCCCGAGCAGTTCACCCACTGGATCGGGCAGCTGGCCAGGGGCGACCTCGGCACCTCGTTCGTCAGCTCGCTGCCGGTCGGGCCCGAGGTCTCCTCGCGGCTGAACGTCACCATCCCGCTGACGCTCGCGGCCTTCGTACTGGCGGTGCTGATCGCAGTCCCGGCCGGGTTCCTCGCCGCGTACAAGCGGCGGACCTGGTACGGCGCGCTGCTCAGCGGGGTGTCACAGCTGGGCATCGCGATCCCGGTGTTCTGGCTCGGCATGATCCTCATCGCCGTGTTCGCGCTGAACGCCGGATGGCTGCCCGCGGGCGGCTTCCCGCAGGACGGCTGGGCCGAGCCCGCCGAGGCGATCCGCTCGCTCGCGCTGCCGGTCGTCACGATCGCGCTGGTCATGGGCGCCTCGCTGACCCGGTACGTCCGGTCGGCCACCCTCGACGTCCTGGGCAGCGACTATCTGCGGACCGCGCGGGCCCTGGGCGCCTCGTTCGGGCGCGCCATGTGGCGGCACGGGTTGCGCAACGCCTCCGTGCCGGTGATCTCGATCCTCGGCATCGAGCTGGCGTCCACGCTGCTCGGCGCCGTCGTCGTGGAGTCGGTGTTCGCGCTGCCGGGCCTGGGCTCGATGCTCGCGACCGGTATCGCCCAGCACGACTATCCGGTCATCCAGGGCGTGCTGTTCGTCTCCACGCTCGCGGTGCTGCTGATCGGCTTCGCGGCCGACCTCATCCAGCGGATCATCGACCCGCGGCTGCGGGGCAGGCTGTCGGGAGGCTCCCGATGACGCGCGTGACACCCCCGGCGAAGCTCTCCACCAAGTCCGAGGCCAAGCCCCGGGCCAAGCGGTCGTACACGCTGATCGTGGGCTGCGTCCTGGCCGGTCTGATCTTCCTGCTCGCCCTGGTCTCCCTGTTCTGGCTCCCGTACGCCGCCGACGACACCTCCGGCGGACGGCTCACCGGCCCCGCCGCCGATCATCTCCTGGGCACCGACAAACTCGGCCGCGACCTGTTCACGCAAGCGATGACCGGCTCCCGGATCGCCGTCGAGGCGGGGCTCGGCTCCGTCCTCATCGCGGCCGCGGTCGGGGTCACCCTGGGCGTGCTGACCGCGTTCGCGCAGGGCTGGCTCGACGACACGCTCTCCGCGTTCCTCGACATCCTGATCGCCTTCCCGACGCTGCTGCTCGCCATGCTGATCGTCGCCGCCCGCTCGGCCACCCTGGGGTCGGCCGTGCTGGCGATCGGCATCGCACAGAGCGCGGTCGTGGCCCGTCTGGTGCGCATCCTGGTCAAACGGGTGCTCGCGCAGGACTACATCACGGCCGCCCGCACCTCGGGCACCTCCTGGCCCCGGATCGTGGCCGGACACGTCCTGCCCAATATCTGGCCCACCCTCGTGGTCAACCTGGCGCTCCAGTTCGGCCTCGCGGTGCTGGCCGAGGCCGGGCTCTCCTACCTGGGCCTGGGAGCCCCGCCGCCCAGCGCCTCATGGGGCCGGATGCTCCAGGAGGCCCAGGCCACCTTCACCACCGCCCCGGCGGGTGCGCTCGCCCCCGGCATCCTGCTCGTCCTGCTGGTCATCGGCGTCAACCTGATCGCCGACGGCCTGCGCGACACCCTCGACCCGGCGACCCGGCGGAGGCGCGCATGACCCCCCTCCTCGACGTACGCGGCCTCACCGTACGCACGGCGGACGGGCACACCCTCGTGGACGACCTCTCGCTGTCCATCGCCCCCGGCGAACGGCTCGGCGTCATCGGCGAGTCGGGCTCCGGCAAGTCGCTGACCACCCTCGCCGTCCTCGGGCTGCTGCCCGAGGGCATGACCGCCACCGGCAGCGTGGAACTGGGCGGCACCCAGATCGTCGGCGCGAGCGAGAAGCGGCTCACCGGGGTGCGCGGCCGGGACGCCGCCATCGTCTTCCAGGAGCCGCTGACCGCGCTCGACCCGCTGATGCGGGTGGGCCGGCAGCTCGCCGGACCGCTCCGCCGGCGTCGGGGGCTGACCGGCGGCGCCCTCAAACGGGCCGTCGCCGAGGCGCTGGAGCAGGTGCGGCTGCCCGAGCCGGGCCGTATCGCCCGCGCCTTTCCGCATGAGATCTCCGGCGGCCAGCGCCAGCGCGTGGCGCTGGCCATGGCGCTGGCCTGCGAGCCCAAGCTGCTCATCGCGGACGAGCCGACCACCGCGCTGGACGTGTCCGTACAGGCCGACATGCTCGCACTGATCGACACCCTGGTGCGCGATCGTGAGATGGCGGTCCTGTTCGTCAGCCACGACCTGGCGGTCGTCGCCAAGGTCACCGACCGGGCCCTGGTCATGAAGGACGGCCGGGCCGTGGAGGAGGGCACCGTCGACGAGATCGTCCGGGCGCCCCGCGAGGAGTACACCAGGACGCTCGTGGCCAGCGCGCGAAAGCTGGAGTCCGCCCTGGCCCCGAGGAGCGCGCGATGACCCCCGCAGTGGACGCGACGACCGCCGTACTGGAGCTGGACGACGTCGCGCTGCGCTACCGGGGGAGCACCGCCCCCGTCGTCGAGGGCGTGTCCCTCGCCGTCGCGGCCGGGCACAGCCTCGCCCTGGTCGGCGAGTCGGGCGCGGGCAAGACGACCCTGCTGCGCCTGCTGCTCGGGCTCGCCCGGCCCACCGTCGGCACCGTGCGCTTCGACGGCGAGGCGCTGCGCCCCGGCGACGCCAAGCTGATGCGCCGCTTCCGCGGCAGCGTGCAGTGCGTCTTCCAGGACCCGTACTCCTCGCTCGACCCGCGCCGCCGCGTGGGCGCCACCGTGGCCGAGCCGCTGCGCTCGCTCGGCATCGACAGCAGGCGTACGGCGGCGCCCAAGGTGGCCGAGGCCCTGGAGCGGGTCGGGCTGCCGGCCGACGCGGCGCGGCGCTATCCGCACGAGTTCTCCGGCGGTCAGCGCCAGCGCATCGCGATCGCCCGCGCCACCGTATGCGACCCGAGGGTGCTGCTCGCCGATGAACCCGTCAGCGCGCTCGACGTCACGACCCGGGTCAAAGTCGTCGATCTGCTGGCCGAGTTGCAGCAGGAGCGGGGGCTGACGATCGTCATGGTCTCCCATGACCTGTCGGTGGTCGCGTCCCTGTGCGAGCGCACCGCGGTCCTGGAGCGCGGCCGCATCGTGGAGCAGGGCGACACCGCCCAGGTGCTGGGCGACCCGGCGCATCCGTACACCCGCCGCCTCGTCGACAGTGTGCCGCGCCTGCCCGCCTGAGCGGGATTCCGTACAGTTGACCCTATGGTGGGCGCGGAGGCGTCGATCTCGGCCGGAACCGCGGAAGCCCTGCTGGAAGAGCTGGTCAGGACATCCCAGGAGGCTTCCCCCGCGGAACTCCCCGAGGTCCTGAACCGCTATGTCCAGGCCATGGACCTGGGCCGGGTCGTCGTGTATCTCGTCGATCTCCAGCAAAGACTGCTGCTGCCGCTGGACGAGGGCGAAGAGGACCTGGAGGTCGACGGCACCCTGGCCGGATGGGCGTACCGCACGGACGCCCTGAGGGTGACCGAGGACGGCGCGGGCGGCCTGGTCGTATGGCTGCCGCTGGTCAACGCGGCGGAGCGGCTGGGCGTCGTGCGCTTCACGATGAAGACCCTGGACGGGCACAGGCTCTGGCGCTGCCGGGCGCTGGCCTCGCTCCTCGCCCTGATCGTCATCTCCAAGCGCACCTACATCGACACGATCGCGCAGCGCACCCGCACCCGGCCCATGCAGCTGCACACGGAGATGCTGCGGGCGTTTCTGCCGCCGCGCTCGATCGGCACCGGCCGGGTGGTGTCGACCGCGGTCGTGGAGCCCGCGTACGAGCTGGGCGGCGACGCCTTCGACCACTCGTTCACCGAGGACATCCTGCACGCCACGATCCTCGACGCCATGGGCCACGATCTGGCGTCCGGCCTCACCACCTCCGTGGCCATGGCGGGCTGCCGCAACGCCCGGCGCACCGGCGCGGACCTGGCGCGGCTGGTCACGCGCGTGGACGAGGCGCTGTCACGGTGGCTGCCGGACCAGTTCTGCACCGGCATCTTCGCCCAGCTGCACATGCCCACCGGCGTGCTGCGCTGGTGCAACTGCGGCCATCCGGCGCCGCTGCTCATCCGCCGCCACCGGCTGCACCAGAAGGCGCTGGCGCGGCCCCCCGAACCGCCGCTGGGCCTGCCCGCCAGCATGTCCGGCGACCCCCGCCAGGTGCACGAGACGGCGCTCGAACCCGGGGACCAGATCCTGCTCTACACCGACGGGGTCGTCGAAGCGCGCGACGAGGGAGGCGAGCAGTTCGGCCTGGAGCGCTTCACCGACTACATCATCCGGTCGACGGCCGCGGGGCACACCGCCTCGGAAGTGCTGCGCCTGCTCATCCACGCCATCCTCGACCAGGGGAAGAACGAACTCAGCGACGACGCCACGATTCTGATGATCGAATGGCAGCCGCCCGTCGCGGAGTAGTTTGCGCCGAAGGCGCGAGACGATACCTGCTCTCGGCGGCCGGACGATGGGGCAACCTCTCGGCCCGCGGCGGCGACAGGGGCATGGACGACATCCCCCGAGCTGTGGAAGAGGTAGCCATGGAAGCCGAGCGGCAGAATACGCGGCGCAGCAGGGGCTGGGGCAGGCTCGGCCTGACGGCCGGACTGGCCCTGGCCCTGGGCGCCGCGGCCGGTCTCGCGGACGGCGGGACCTTCGCCCGGGCCGAATCCGGGCCGCGGGCGGAGCTGACGACGAGCGCGGCGGCGTGGGCCGATGACGTCGCCGACGGTTTCGCCTCGGTCAACGCGCTGGGACAGAACGGGACGTACGGCGGCCGGGGCGGGGCAACCGTGACCGTGCGCACGCTCGCCGATCTGGAGAAGTACGCGACGGCCGCCGAGCCGTACGTCATCGTGGTGGCCGGGGCGATCACCATGGACCCGAAGGGCAAGGAGATCAAGGTCGCCTCGAACAAGACGATCGTGGGCTCGGGGACCGCGGGCCAGATCGTCGGCGGCGGTTTCTTCCTCGGCCAGGGCGTGCACAACGTCATCATCCGCAACCTGACGATCCGCGACTCCTACGAGGGCACGTGGAACGACAAGGACCACGACTGGGACGGCATCCAGATGGACGGCGCCCACCATGTGTGGATCGACCACAACGATCTGCGGCACATGGCCGACGGCCTGATCGACAGCCGTAAGGACACCACCTATCTCACGGTGTCCTGGAACCGGCTGGAGCAGCACAACAAGGCGTTCGGCATCGGCTGGACGGAGAACACGACCGCCGACATCACGATCCACCACAACTGGTTCCACGAGACCGAACAGCGCAACCCGTCCACCGACAACGTCGCGCACGCGCATCTGTACAACAACTATCTGCAGGACGACCCGGGGACGAGCATCAACTCCTCGTACGGCAACTACGCCCGCGGCAACACCAAGATGGTGCTGGAGAACAGCTACTTCGAGGGCATGAAGAACCCGGTGATCAAGGACGCCACCGCCTCCCTGGTCCAGCGGGGCAGCGTGTTCGCCAACACCTCCGGGCGCAACGAGAGCGGCGGAACGGCCTTCGACCCGAAGTCGTACTACGCGTACACCCTGGACCCCGCCGCCCAGGTGCCCTCCATCGTGAAGTCACGCTCCGGGCCCAGCTCCGCGATCGGTGGCACGGCGCGCTGAGCGTTCGGACGAGCGACCCGGGCGGCCGGGCCGCCCGGGTCAGCGCGTCCTGACGGCCCCCCAGCCGTCAGCCTTTCAGCCCCGCCGAGGCCATGCCCTCGACGAAGTACCGCTGGGCCACCAGGAACAGCGCGATCATGGGCAGAGTGGCCAGGGCCGTGCCCGCCATCAGGAAGTTCCACTGGACCTCGATGTCCGCGTGACTGAACACCGCCAGGCCGAGTTGGATCGGGCGCATCTCATCGGTTCGGGTGACCAGCAGCGGCCACAGGAAGTCGTTCCAGGACGACTGGAACTGGAACACCGCGATGGTGATGACCGCCGGTTTGATCAGCGGCGTCATCACACGGGCCCAGATGCCGACTTCCGACAGCCCGTCGAGGCGGGCCGCGTCGGCCAGCTCGGCCGGCAGATCCACGTAGAACTGGCGGGCCAGGAACACGTACAGCGGTGCCAGCGCGCCCGGTACGATCAGCGCCCACCAGCTGTCCAGCCAGCCGATGCCGCCCTGCCCCAGCCAGTCGTTGCCGCCGGCGAACGGGATCGACCGCACGATCAGGAAACGGGGGATCAGGATGACGTACACCGGGACCATGATCATCGCTACCGTCAGCCCGAAGATGACGGTACGCCCGCGGATCGGTGTGCGGGCGAGGGCGTAGCCCGCGGCGGTCGCGAGGACGACGGTGATGAGCGTCTGGGCGACGGCGATGATCAGGCTGTTGCGGAAGTAGACGTCGAAGGGCGCGGCTTTGAAGGCGTCCACAAAGTTCTCCCACCGCACGTCGTGCGGCAGCCACGTCCCCTTGCCGAGCTCGGAGGCGGGCTTGAGCGCGGTGAGGATCATCCAGAGGAACGGGACGAGCATCACGGCGGCGCCCAGCGACAGGACGGTGTACAGCAGGGCGCGCGGGATCCACGTGGTGCGCGCCCGCGGCGGCATGGTCGGTGCGGATGACCGCGCGGTGGGTGCGGCCGTCGGATCAGTCATCGCGGGCTCCCCTGGCCAGTCGCATCACGACGGCCGTGACGACGCCGATGATCAGCACGAAGACCACGGTCTCCGCACAGGCGTAGCCGAATTTCAGCCGTGTGAAGGCGTTCAGGTAGATGTCGTACGTCAGGACGAGGGTGCTGTTGATGGGGCCGCCGCGCGTCATCACGTACACCTGCTCGAAGACCTGGAACGAGAAGATGACCGAGGTGACGAGCACGAAGAGGTTCGCGGAGGCGATGGATGGCCAGGTGACCGCGCGGAAGACCTGCCGGCGGTTCGCGCCGTCGAGCTGGGCCGCCTCCTTCAGCTCGCGCGGCACGGTCTGCAGGGCGGCGAGATAGATCACCATCTTGGTGCCCAGGCCCTGCCAGATGCCCAGGACCATGATCGCGGGAAGCGCCCAGTCAGTGGAGCCCAGCCAGTTGGTACGCGCGATGCCGAACAGGGCGAGGAAGTTGTTGAGCGCACCGAGGTTCGGATCGAGCAACCACAACCAGACCACGGCGATCGCCACCGTCGCCGTCATATGCGGCAGATAGTAGGCGGTGCGGAAGAAGCCGCGGGCCTTGATCTTCTGGTCCAGTCCGAGCGCGATGAGCAGGGCCAGGGCCATGCCGACGGGCACCACGACGACGGTGTAGAGCGTGGTGTTCCACAGCGCGGTGTGAAAGCGGTCGTCGTCCAGCAGCGTCCGGTAGTTGTCGAGCCCGACCCACTCGGGAGCCTGGAGGAAGTCGTAGCGGAAGAAGCTGAAGCCCAGCGCCATCAGCATCGGTACGGCGACGAAGAGGCTCATATGGGCGAGCGCGGGTGTGAGCAGCAGCCAGCCGGCGCGGCGCTGGCCGCGGGTCAGCGCCCGGGACGCCGCGCCGTACCGCGGGGCACGCGCCGGGGAGGGGCGGGAGCGCTGCGCGGCGCCGGGGAGGGCGCCGGTATCGATCCGGGTCACATCGAACCTGCCTTTTCCGCGAGGGACGTGAGCGCCTCTTTGGGCGAGCGACGGCGCAGCAGCGCCTCGTCCAGCGCGGGCGCGAACTCGTCCTGGAGCTGCAGCCAGTTGGGAGCGCCGCCGGCGTACGCCGAGTACGCGGTGTTCCGGCCGGCGAACCGGCTCGCCGGATTCGACCTCTCGACGGCGGAGCCCTGCGCCGCCCGGGACGCGGGAATGGCCAGGTTGAGCTTGGCCAGGTCCTGCTCCGCCTCGGGGGAGGTGAGGACCTTCAGCAACTGGTAGGCCGCGCCGGGGAGGTGGGTGCGTGAGGAGATCGAGACGATCTGGCCGCCCATGAACATGGCCTGCTCGGCGTCGGAGATGTTGAAGAACCCGAGGTCGTCGCAGACCTTCCGGCCCACACCCGTCTTGTTGTCGCAGTCGACGTACGCGCCCATGAAGCCCATCGCGGCCCGCCCCGTAAGGACCATGGGGCTGCCGTCCGTGGCGCCGGTGGCGAAGTCCTGCGCTCGGTCGGTGTTCATCAGGTCGTCCATGGCTTCGAGGGCGCGTACGCCCCTGGAGTTGTCGAACGCGGCGGAGCCGTTCGCGGTGTAGAGGGATCCGCCGGTCGCCTTGAGGAAGGTCAGATAGTCCTGGGTGTACTGGTGCTGGGTGGGGTTCACCCAGAAGTCGAAGCCCGAGCGCACCAGCCTGCCGTCTTTGCGTACGGTCAGCTTCTTCGCGTAGGCGCGCAGTGCGGCGATCGTCGTCGGCGGCTTGGCGGGGTCGAGCCCCGCCGCCCGGAACATGCTCTTGCGATAAGCGATGATCTTGGCGCCGCCGATGTTGGGGACCCCGTACACCTTGCCGTCGTGGACCGCGGGCGGGACGAAGCCCGGTCGTACCCGCTGGGCCAGTGTTTTGGGGGTGAGCCCGAAGGAGGCCAGGTCGGCGAAAGCACCCTTGTCGGCGAACGGCGGGATCCAGCCGACCCCGGTGACCATCACATCGGGGAGGTCCCCGGCGGCGACGGACGTGGTGACCTTCTCGTTGAGGTGGAGCCAGGAGGCGAGGTCGGTCTCCACCTTCACCTTCGGATAGGTCTCGTGGAAGGTGTCGATGACCTTCTGCAGAGCAGCCTTGCCGGCGGGCGTCGTGGGATAGCCGGGTGTCAGGAACCGCAGGGTGCCCGTCACCTGGGCCGGATCGCGATCGGGCTTGAAGCGGCCCGGCGGTGTGGAGCGGTCGGCGCACCCGGTCAGGCCGCCCAGCAGTCCCATGAGGGCCGCAAGCGCCGCAGCTGCCCGCCGCGCTCGCGCTGCGTTGCGCATAGCGGTGTCCTCCGCGTACTAGGGGATGGGGGATAGAAACCGGTTGTCGCGGCGAGCATAAAAAGAACTCTGCAGTAGGACAAGGGTCTTGCCGAGGATTTCGGCAACCGCTTTCTAAGCGCTGGGGGACCAGCCGGGACCCGTCGGGACCCCGGCGAACAGCCGGTGCAGCACCAGCGCGGGCACGCTGATCCCCCACAGGGCGGCGAGCGTCGGCAGCCGCCACAGTACGGCCCCCCAGGTCGCGCAGAGCAGCACCGCGCAGGCGCAGCGGCCCGGCCGTGTCACGGCAAGGCGCAGACCGGCGAGCACCCAGTCGCGCGGCGGCGCCTGCGGATGCCGCGCCGCCACCTCGAACACGGTGATGTGCACGGCCGCGACCACGATGGCGACCGGCACCAGTGCCGCGGTCGCGAACACCAGCAGCGGCCCGGGCGCGCCCAGCCAGAACGAGCCGGACAGCCACAGCCCGAGGAGCGACACCAGCCCGGCAGCCGCCAGCGGCAACGAGCCCCGGAGCACTCGCCGGCACTCCCGGAAGAAGTACGCCGCCACTCGGTTCTCACCCTCTTCGCGCCACGCCCGCAGAGCTGAGTGGAGCGCGATTCCGGCGGCATACGAGGTGATGAGGGGCAGCGAGGCGAGCAGCCAGCACAGGTTCAGCACGGCGAGGTGGGCGGGGTACTCGAACCAGCGCAGGGCACGGGACATCAGGGTGGAGCGGGTGCCTGGGCGGCCCCCGCGCGCGGGGGCGCTCACAGCGCCGCCCCCGCCGGCGGGGCCACCGAGTCGCGGATCACCACATGGGTGCCCAGGAGCAGGTGTTCGTCCGGGGTGTCCGGTGTTCTGCCGAGGCCGGTACGGACGGCGAGCCGGCCCAGCTCCTCGTAGGGCACATGGACCGTGGTCAGCGGCGGACGTAGATCCCGGGCGAACGGGATGTCGTCGTACCCGGCGAGCGACACATCGCCGGGTACGCGCAGCCCCGCCTCGTGGAGCGCGGCGAGCGCCCCCGCCGCGACCATGTCCGTGGCGGCCACCACGGCGGTGAACTCCAGCCCCGCGTCGAGGGCTTGGCGCATCAGCCGGTGACCTGAGTCACGGGTGAAGTCGCCGGACAGCCGCAGCAGCGGGTCCGGATCCAGGCCCCGGGCGCGGTGCGCGGCCAGATAGCCGCGCTCGCGCCCCTGGGCCGCGGTGTTCTCCGGTTTGCCCCCGAGGAAGAGGATCCGCCGGTGGCCCTGGGCGAGGACATGCGAGCACAGCGCGAAGGCCCCGCTCTCGTTGTCGTACTCGATGACCGTCACCGGGGTACCGGGATCCAGCGGCGGCCGCCCGCACAGCACCAGCCGCGAGCCGGCCGAGGCCAGCGACTCGGCGATACGGGCCATGCGCCGGCGGTAGTCGGAGGTGTCCGCGGCGCCGCCCACCAGGATCACGGCGGCGGCGCGCTGGGCGCGCATCATCTCGATGAACTGCTGCTCGTGGTCGGCGTCGCCGTCCGTGCTGCACACCAGGCACAGATGGCCGAGCCGGGCCGCCTCGCGCTCCACGCCGTGCGCCATATGCGCGAACGACGGGCCGGTGATGTCGTCGAGGACGAACGCGAGCGTCGGGGTGCCGGCGCCCGCCACCGCCTTGGCGTGGGCGTCGGCGACATAATCCAGCTCGCGCACCGCCCGCATCACCCGGGTACGCGTCTGCGCGCTGACCGGGTACACGCCGCCGAGCACCCGTGACACCGTGGACGCGGACACCCCGGCGCGAGCCGCGACATCCCGGATCGTGCGACGTCCCCCGTCGCCGCCCTTTCGTACCATGGCCCACCCCTCGCTGTGCCCCCGAGCCGGGTAACCGCATGACAACCGGTTGCCACAGCAGAGGCTAACAGCGGGGGAGCCGCGCGGGGAGGGCCATGACCGGGGCTACGGCTGGGGATGCGGCCTGAAGCGCGGGAAGTGCGGTCGGCGTTCCGCCTCGCGCGGAGGGTGGTGGCCCAGCTGAACCCGCAGCTGGACACCGTGGAACACCTCGATCACTCCCAGCGCCAGCAGCCAGATACCGGCCACCACGGCGAGCGCCGTGATGGAGCCGAAGGGCGCGACGATCAGGATGATGCCGGCCAGCATGCTGATGACACCGAAGAAGATCTGCCAGCCGCGGGCCGGAAGCCCTTCGTGGGAGATGGCCGCGGCGGTCACCATGACGCCGCGAATCAGCCAGGCGAACCCGATCCACAGGGCCAGCAGCAGGATCGACTGCGCCGGTCCCCGGAAGGCGAGCAGGCCGAGCAGTACGGCGAGTGCGCCGCTGATGAAGCTCAGCACGCGCAGATGCCCCGGCACATGGGCGCCGAAGGCCCCCGCCAGCTGGAAGATCCCGGTGATCAGCAGATAGGCGCCGAACAGCGCGCCGATCACCGCCAGAGTGGGCCCCGGCCAGGCCAGCACCATGACGCCCAGCGCGACCGCGATGATGCCCGTGGTCACCATGACCTGCCAGGTGGCGTTGGACAACATGCCCAGGGCACCGGCGAACGGGCTCTCGAACTCCGGGGGCCGCTCGCCTCGCTGAGCCGTGCCGTAGGGCTCTGTGCTGTGCTGCTCTGCGCCCCGCTGCCCAGCACCTTGCTGTTCGGCGCCATAGGGCTGCTCGCGCCGCTGTTCGGCGCCGTGTGCGTCGTCGGAGGAGAAACTCATGGCCGTCCACCTCCTCGATGGAACAGAAGGCCGTACCCGACACCACCATCCTCTCCCCGTATGGGTCTCTTCGCCTGGCGGCGCGGGTGGTCTCGGGCGGTCTCGGGCGGCGCCGGGTGGCCTCAGCCGGTATCGGCGGCCTGCCAGCCGCTCCACCGGTCGACCGCGATCTCCACGACCGGCCCCGCCGGTGGCCGGTCCGCGTACTGCGCCGCGTACTTGTCGGCCAGCAGCCGTACGTACGCGGCGGAGGCGGCCGACTCGTCGGCGGGCGGCAGGACGCGGGCCGTGCCGTCGGCCCGCGCCCACCACAGGAGGTCCCAGTCCTCGTCGTAGCCGTCCACCAGGAGGCATACGGCGGGGTTGGCCCGGATGTTGTCCAGGCGTCTGAGCCGCTGTGAGCGTTTCGGCTTGTGGTCGACCGCGGTCGCCACCGTGTCACCGGTCAGCGCGAACACCACCGGCACCAGATGGGGCCTGCCCCCGGCGCCGAGGGTCGCCAGGCGGGCCACCCTGGCCCGCGCGAAGCGCTCCCGCGCCCGGGCACTCGTCGTCGTGGGCACCGCGCGGCTCCCGGCGGCTCACCGGAACCGGGCGGCGACCTGGGCCATCGTGTCGAGTTGGCCGAGTGTTTCGCTCTCCGGCATGGTCGGCAGATAGAACAGGACCCGCTCCACGCCCAGCCGCCCGTATCCCTCGACCGCCTCCGGTGTGGGTGGTACCGCGTACACCGTCACCGGCACGTCCCGGCCGGCCACACTCCGCAGCCGCTCGATCAGCGGGGCCAGCTGCTCAGGCGACGACGCGTTGGCGAGCCAGGCGTCGCCGAGGGCGGCGATCCGCTTGAAGGCGGCCTCGACGCCGCCCACGTAGATCGGCGGATACGGGCGCTGCACCGGTTTGGGCCACAGGTACACCGGGTCGAAGTTGACGAATTCCCCGTGGAATTCGGCCTTCTCCTGGGTCCACAGCTCACGCATCGCCTGCAGCCGCTCGTTGACCAGCCGGCCTCGGGTGGCCGGGTCCGTACCGTGGTTCTCCATCTCCTCGCGGTTCCATCCGGCGCCGATCCCGACGATGACGCGCCCGCCGGAGACGACGTCGAGCGACGCCACTTCCTTCGCCATGATGATCGGGTCCCGCTGTGCCACCAGGGCGATACCCGTCCCCAGCAGCAGCCGCTCGGTGACCGCGGCGATGGCGGTCAGCACGATGAACGGGTCGAGCGTGCGGTAGTAGATCTCCGGCAGCTCCCCGCCGCCCGGGTAGGGCGTACGACGGCTCACCGGGATATGGGTGTGCTCGGCGATGAAGAGCGAGTCGAAGCCCCGCTCGTCGAGGGCTCGCCCCAGCGGGGCGGGCCCGATTCCCTGGTCGGTGACGAAGGTCGATACACCGATCTTCACGGCGGCTCCTTCTTGTCGAGGAGGGCCGGTGACCGCCGTCACCGGCCCGGCCCCGGGCACCGGGGCCTCCGAGCCCTCGTGGCCTGGATACTTACTTCTTCCGCTCGTTCTTCTCTTCCTCCTCGCGCTCCCCTTCTGCCTGGGAGGGGGTCGACACCGGCACATCGGGGTGAACCGTGCGCCCGGGTGTGTCGTTCTCGCGCTCGCCTTCCGCCTGGGACGGGGTGGAACGGTAGGGCTCAGTCATCGCATGCCTCCGTTCTGTCCCGGGCCGTCAGCGCCCCGCGCGAGCGGATGAGCCCCCGCGGCCCGGGGTGGACGCCTTCGCCCTCGCCTTCGAGCTGGCGAACAGTGCGAGCACCAGGGCGACAGCGCCGACGATGACGTTGCTGATGATGGTGCGCATGGTGGCCACGCTGCCCGACACCACCCACGGCGCGATGATTGCCCAGACGCCCAGCAGCGCGGCGGCCCAGGCCATGCCATGGGTGCGTTCATAGGCATGGCCGAAGCCGCCCATGAGCACCGCGTAAGCGACTCCGGTGATCAGGTTGGTCACGGCCAGCGTCATCATGCCGTTGAAACCCACGATCCACGGGGAAGCGGCAAGGTACAGACCGGTGATCAGGGATATCGCTTCGACGGCCTGGACCACGGGCGTGGTAGCGGCCTGTTCGGCCCAGGTGTGGCGTTCCCGCATCGCCAGGATGTCCGGATGGGACTCCATGGTCGCATGGGTCGGTTCCGTCATGATCGCCTCCTGCGGTCAATTCGCTCCGAACCCCGGGTGCCCGATATGTCCCCTCGTAACGCTCGGGCGGCCAGAAACTTCGCGGCCCGTGTGCACAGCTTTCGGCTGCTAGTGGCCGGACTCGCCCGGCGCCGCTGCCGGCTCCGGCTCGCGCTGGAACACCGAATAGAGCCACCACAGGGACGGCACCAGGATCAGGGACCCGACCGCCAGGCTGAGCAGGCAGGCGATCAGGACCGGGTGGGTGGACGCCGCGTCGCCGACGGTGACACCGGGTACCAGCATGGCCGGGTACTGGGCGACGCCCCACGCCCAGAGGATCGCCGCCACGGCCAGCGCCGCCAGCGGCCGGGCCAGGCCCGGGCCGCGGCGCAGCAGCGCCAGGGCGGCCACTCCGGAGCAGGCGCTGAGCAGCACCAGCGGCAGGGCGCGGTGGGTGAGCCCGTGGAACAGCCGAGGGGCGTCGGCGTGCAGGACGGCGATTCCGGCCAGCGCCACGGCTCCGGCGGCCAGTCCGCTGATCACCGCCCGGCCGCGGAACCACGCCCCCAGCTCCGGCTGTCCCAGCCGCTCGGTCTCCGCGCACAGATAGACGGCGGCGAGGTGGGCGCAGGTCAGCACGGCCAGCACCCCGCCCAGCAGGGAGGTGGGGTTCAGCCAGCTGGTGATCAGGTCCCCGGCCGCGAGACCCGGCGGGACCCGGCCGGAAGCCACTCCGCCGGCGACGGTGCCCAGAAAGAACGGGGTGAGCACGGACGACAGCGCGAAACACGCCCCGAACAGCCGTTTCTGCCATAGCTCGGTGCTGGCCTTGCGGAAGGCGAAGGCCGCGCCGCGCGCGATGATGCCGAGCGCGGTCAGGGTGAGAGGGATGTACAGCGTGGACATCACGGCCGCGAACACCGGCGAGAAGCCCGCCCACAGCAGCACCACGACGAAGATCAGCCAGACGTGGTTGGCCTCCCACACCGGCCCGATGGTGTGCTCGATGAGGGCGCGCCGCGGGGCGCCGGGCCCGCTGCGGCCCGCCAGCAGATCCCACAGCCCGGCGCCGAAGTCGGCGCCGCCGAACAGGGCGTAGCAGGTCAGCCCGATCCACATCACCCCGAGCGTCAGATTCGCGAGCACCGGCCGTCCCCTCTTCTCATGTCACCCTTCTCATGTCACCGGTCTTCTCGTGCCACGGGTACCGCCCTCATGTCACCGGGTATCGCGGTACGTCGCTCTCCTGCGGGGCGATCGGCACGGGCTGGTCCCGGGCCAGGCGGCGCAGTACGTACACGGTGGCCACCGTCATGCCGAAGTAGACCAGGAGCACCAGCCACAGCCCGTTCAACAGGCCGGGCGCGGGGTTCACCGCGTCCCGGACCGTCATGACCCCCTGTACGACCCACGGCTGACGGCCCAGCTCGGTGACCACCCACCCGCACTCCAGGGCGACCACGGCGGCCGGTCCGGTCAGGACCGCGAGCGTCAGGAACGCCCGTGTGCCGGGCACGCTCAGTACGCCGTCGGCGCCGGTGCGCCGCCGCAGCCACCACGCCAGCACCAGCCACACGCCCATGAGCAGCAGAAACAGGCCCGCCCCCACCATCAGGTCGAAGGCCAGATGTACACCGGTGACGGCCGGCCACCGGGACCGGGGCACCTCGGACAGCCCGCGCACCACGGTGTCCGGGCTGTAGCCGATCAGCAGCGACAGACCGCTGGGGATCTCCAGGCCGTACTTGAGACCGCTGCGCCCGTCGCTGATGCCGAGGACCGTCAGCGGTACATGGCTGCCGGTGCGGTAGACACCCTCCATCGCGGCGAGCTTGGCCGGCTGGTAGTGGGCCACGAAACGGGCCGCCCAGTCGCCGACGACCAGTTGGAACGGGGCGACGACGGCCCCGACCGTGAACGGGATGAAGAACCCGGCGCGGTGGTACCGGTCCCGGCGACCGCGCAGCAGCGCCACCGCGTACACGCTCGCGGTCAAGAACGCGGCCACCATCAGCGCGGCCAGGATCATATGCGTGGTCTGCGGCGGGGCGGCCGGATTGAACATCGCGGCCCATGGATCGACGGACACCACGTGCCCGTCGCGGGACAGCTCGAAGCCGCGCGGCTGGTTCATCCAGGCGTTGGCGCATACGACGAAGAACGCCGAGGCCACCCCGGCGATGACGATCGGCACACCGGTGAGCAGGTGTTTGCCGGGCGGCAGCCGGTCCCATGCGTACAGATACACGCCCAGGAAGATCGCCTCGATGAAGAACGCGATGCCCTCCAGCGCGAACGGCAACCCGATCACCTGCCCGTACCGGCCCATCAGCCCCGGCCACAGCAGCCCCAGCTCGAAGCTGAGGATCGTGCCGGACACCGCGCCGACCGCGAACAACACCCCCATGCCCCGCGCCCAGCGCCGGGCCAGGATCCTCAAGGCCGGGTCCCCGGTGCGCCACCCCAGCCATTCGGCGATCAGGGTGAGCAGTGGCAGCCCGACCCCCAGACAGGCCACCACGATGTGCCAGGCGAGCGAGAAACCCATCTGCGCCCGGGCCCCGCTGAGGTCGCCCTCGGTGGCGGCATGAGCGAGCGGGACAGCGAACACCGGGAGCCTCCGGGGCTGGGTGAGGTACGAGCAGAATCGTGCGTTATCCCGGCGGCCGTGCGGTCAAACGCGGATACGGCCGAACGGCGGGTCGCGGCCGCACCCTTGCGGCCATTGACAGGAAAGGGCTTACTCCCTAGCGTCTGTTCACGAATATGACCGGGATTCAATAAGGTGTACGGGGAGGCCGGAATGGGACGACGGATCGTGGTGTCGGGCGGCGGCACGGGCATCGGGCTGGCGACCGCCGAATCCTTCGCCGCGGACGGGGACCGGGTGGTCATCGTCGGGCGCCGCGCCGAGGTGCTGCGCGCCGCCGCGGACAAGGTCAACGCCGCATACGGGGCCGACCTGGTCACCTGGACCAGCGCCGACCTCAGCGACCCCGAGCAGACCCGGAGCGCCGCCGAGTTCATCGCCGCCGACGGCCCGGTCGACGTCGTGGTCACCAACGCGGGCGGCAATGTCGCGCCCGGCAACGACGGCACCCTCGAAGGCATAGCCGACCAGTTCCAGCGGAACTTCTCGGCCAACGTGCTGACCGCGGTGCTGCTGACCGAGGCCCTGCTGCCGCATCTCACCCGGCCCGGCGGCCGGATCGTGCATCTGTCCTCCGTGGCGGCGCTGCGCGGCCCCGGTTCGTACGGCGGCACCAAGGCGCATCTGCATGTCTACACCTACGACCTGGCCAAACGCCTGGGCGCGGAGGGCATCACCGCCAACGCGGTGGCCCCCGGCTATGTCCAGGACACCGAGTTCTTCGGCGAGCGGGGAACTCCCGAGTTCATCGCGCAGCAAATCGGGCAGACGCTCACCGGGCAGCCCGGATACCCCGCCGAGATCGCGGCGGCCATCCGCTATCTGGCCTCCCCGGAGGCCGCCTATGTCACCGGCCAGGTGCTGCACATCAACGGCGGCGCGCAGTTCGGCCGCTAGGCCGCGTCCGTCGGCCCGGCCTTACCCGTCCAGGGCCGGACGGCCCTGGATCAAGGGCCGGTCGGCCCTGCCCTCGCCCTCGGCCACCAGCCAGGATTTATCCTCGCAAGGGGGGAAGAAGGACGGACGGCCGGTCCGGAGGGAGCCTCCCCGAAGGCTCTCAACCATCTCCGGGCACGGCCGTCCGTCCTTGGGGGCTGTGGGGGCTGTGGGGGCTGTGGGGCGCTTGGGGTTCGGTGGCTGGGGGGCTACCGAAGCCTTGGCGGCAGCCAGTCCAGCTGGACCTCCTGATGGACGGGTCCGCCGCCCTCGTGGTCGTTGAACGAGTACACCTCGATGTGCTTGTCCTCGACCGCGTAGGCGTTGTACGCGGCGAACACGGTGGACGGAGGGCAGGTCTGGTCCTCCAGCGCGGTCGAGAAGAGCGCCGGCGCCCGCCCCCGGGCGGCGAAGTGGACCCCGTCGAAGTACGAGAGCGTACGGAAGATCCGCTCGTCCCGGCCGCGGTGGGTCTTGAGGTAGTTGCCGATCTCGCGGTACGGATCGCGGTCGGTCAGCGTCGCCGCCCGCCGGAAGTGGCACAGGAAGGGCACATCGGGGGCGATCGCGACCAGGTCGGGCACCAGACCGCCCACGGCGAGCGTGATGCCCCCGCCCTGGCTGGTGCCGGTGACCGCGGTGCGGGCCGGGTCGGCCAGCGGATGGGACCGGGCCGCCTCCACCGCGCGCACGGCGTCGGTGAAGACCCGCCGGTAGTAGTAGTCCTCGGGGTTCTCGATGCCCCGGGTCATGAACCCCGGGAACGCGGGCCCGGAGCCGACCGGATCCGGGGTGTCGCCACTGGCCCAGCCGCTGCCCTGGCCGCGGGTGTCCATCACCAGGTGGGCGAAGCCCGCGGCCGGCCACAGCAGATGGGTGTGCGCCAGCCCGCGTCCGCCGCCGTAGCCGATGTACTCGACCACGACCGGCAGCGGCTCCCGGGCCCCGGCCGGATGCAGAAACCAGCCCTTGACCGGGTGGCCGCCGAACCCCGCGAAGGTGACGTCGTACACCGCCACACCGGTGAGCGCCGTGGCGACGGGCTCGAAGGTGGCGTTCAGATCGTGCTCACGGGCTTCGACGAGGGTCTTCTCCCAGAACCGGTCGAAGTCCTCGGGCTCGGGGACACGTGGCCGGTAGTCGCGCAACTGGTCGAGCGGAAGGTCGAACAGGGCCATGGACAGGCAGCTCCCTTCAATGCCGTTGCGAAGGAAACCATCGCGCGACAGCCCCTGACAAGGGGGCGGGGAGCACGGGCAGGGAGGGCGGCGCAGGGCTGTACTGCCCGGTCAGATGGGCAGTAGCGCCCCGGCGCGCTTGACGGTGCGGATGACCGGGGCCGTCTCCAGGGAGCGGATCGCGTCCAGCGAGGCGATCCGCTCGGTGAGATAGCGCGCGAGATGCTGGGCGTCCCGGCAGTTGACGGCGCCGAGGAGATTGGTCGGGCCGGTGGTCATGGCCACGAGTGACACCTCGGGGTGTTCGGCCAGCGCCGACGCCACCTCGGCAAGCCGCGACGGGCGCACCGACATCCACAGCCGCGCCTCGGCGCGGAAGCCGAGCGCGGCGGGCGGTATGTCGACCAGGAAGGCGAGCACCCCGGCGCGGCGCAGCGCGGTCAGCCGGCGGCGCACCGTGGAGTCGGACCAGCCGGTGGCGGACGCCAGTTCGGCACAGCTCGCCCGGCCGTCCCGGGACAGCACATCGAACAGCGGCTGGTCCCCGTCGGCCAAACTGACCTCGCCGTCGGCGTCAGCTGCGGCGTTGTCGACAGGTCGCGGGCTGAGCAGCGCGGTCTGTTCCGGGGTCAGCCGGGCGGGCCCCGCCCAGCTGTCGGGCAGGGCGGAGTGGCCGAGCAGCAGATGGGCGGAGATGGCGGTGATCCGGCCGGTACGGGGGAGCCGGTGCAGCAGCAGCGCGTCGCTCTCGTCGCTGGAGCGGGTCTGCGCGCTGCACGAGATCTCGGTGCCGCCCGAGAGCAGATGGACATACGAGGTGTCGGGGCGGGCGGCCAGCGCCCGGGCGATGGTGCCCGCCGCGTCCGGGGTGCACTGCAGACGGATGGTCCAGGCGTTGTAGCCGAGCCGGCCGCCGTTGAGGGCGCCCACCACGCGCAGCACCCCGGCGGAGCGCAGCCGGCGGTAGCGGCGGGCGACGGTGTTCTCGGAGACGCCGAGGGCTTCGCCGAGCGTGCGCAGCGGCGCCCGGCCGTCGATCTGGAGGGCGTGGACCAGGCCCCGGTCGATGTCGTCGAGGGTGACGGAATCCGTGTTCATCGGCCGTCAGCATGCCAGTTTGCACCCCATTCGAGCCCTCTGAGGGGCACCTTCGCCTCTAAGCTGACGTCAGGTACTCGCTACAAGTGCTCGCTCGTGAAAGGAAGCATGTGAACACGAAGGCCGAAACGTTCGAGTTTCAGGTCGAGGCGCGCCAGCTCCTGCAGTTGATGATCCACTCCATCTACTCCAACAAGGACGTCTTCCTGCGGGAGCTCATCTCCAACGCGTCCGACGCCTTGGACAAACTGCGGCTGGAATCGCTCCGTGGCACCGACCTGCACGCGGACACGTCCGATCTCCACATCGAACTCGAAGTGGACCAGGAGCGCCGCACGCTGACCGTGCGCGACAACGGCATCGGCATGTCGCACGACGATGTGGTGCAACTCATCGGCACCATAGCCAAGTCCGGCACCGCCGAGTTCCTTCGCGAGCTGAAGGACTCGAAGGAGGAGTCGAAGGACGCCGCGGCCTCGCAGGACCTCATCGGGCAGTTCGGCGTCGGCTTCTACTCCGGCTTCATGGTGGCCGACCAGGTCACGCTGGTGACCCGGCACGCGACCGAGAGCCAGGGCACCCGCTGGGAGTCCACGGGCGAGGGCACGTACACCATCGAGGCGGTCGACGAGGCGCCCCAGGGCACCTCCGTCACTCTGCGGCTGAAGCCGGAGGACACCGAGGACCACCTCTACGACTACGCCTCCCCGCATAAGCTCAAGGAGATCGTCAAGCGATACTCCGACTTCATCACCTGGCCCATCCGTATGACCGCCGAGCCGACGAACGCGGCCACGGATACGGATACGGAGAAGGACGGGGACGGCGAGGCCGAGACTCCGCCCGAGCCCGAGGTCGAGACGCTCAACTCGATGAAGGCGCTGTGGGCGCGCTCCCGGGACGAGGTCACCGACGACGAGTACCACGAGTTCTACAAGCACATCAGCCACGACTGGACCAACCCGCTCGAGACCATCCGCATGCAGGCGGAGGGGACCTTCGAGTACCAGGCGCTGCTGTTCATCCCGTCGCAGGCGCCGCTGGACCTGTTCATGCGGGAGCGCAAGCGCGGTGTGCAGCTCTACGTCAAGCGCGTGTTCATCATGGACGACTGCGAAGAGCTCATGCCGGAGTATCTGCGCTTCGTCAAGGGTGTCGTCGATGCGCAGGACCTGTCGCTGAACGTGTCCCGCGAGACCCTTCAGCAGGACCGCCAGATCCAGCTGATGCGTCGGCGCCTGGTCAAGAAGGTGCTGTCGACGGTCAAGGACATGATGTCCGCCAACGCCGAGGGTTACGCGACGTTCTGGCGGGAGTTCGGCCGCGCCGTCAAGGAGGGCCTGCTCGACGACTTCGAGAACCGCGACGCGATCCTGGAGATCTCCTCGTTCGCCTCGACCCATGACACGGAGCAGCCCACCACCCTGCGGCAGTACATGGACCGCATGAAGGACGGGCAGCAGCACATCTACTACGTGACGGGCGAGTCGCGCTCGATCATCGAGAGCTCGCCCCATATGGAGGCATTCCAGGCCAAGGGCTACGAGGTGCTGCTGCTCACCGATCCGATCGACGAGATGTGGGTCGGGTCGGTGCCGGAGTTCGACGGCAAGCAGTTCCAGTCGATCGCCAAGGGCCAGGTCGACCTCGACACCGAGGAGGAGAAGAAGGAGGGCGAGGCCGAGCGCGAGCAGCGGCAGAAGGACTTCGCCGAGCTGCTGTCCTGGATGACGACGACCCTGAGCGAGCAGGTGAAGGAGGTGCGGCTGTCCTCCCGTCTCACCACCTCGCCCGCGTGCATCGTGGGTGACACGCACGACGTCACCCCGGCGCTGGAGAACATGTTCCGCGCCATGGGCCAGGACATGCCCCAGATCAAGCGCATCCTCGAGCTCAACCCCACCCATCCGCTGGTGACCGGCCTGCGCGAGGCCCACGGCGCGGACGGGAGCGCGGACGGTCTTGCGGAGATGGCCGAACTCATCCACGGTATGGCGCTGCTCGCCGAGGGCGGCGAACTCGGCGACCCGGCGCGCTTCATCAAGCTGATGTCCGACCGGCTGCAGCGCACGCTGTAGCGCGGACACCGTACGGGGGGAGGGCCGGCCGCCGGACCTCCCCCCGTACGCGTCACTCCTCCGCGGCCGCGACCGTTTCCAGGATCTGCTCCCCGTACTTGGCCAGCTTGTTCTCGCCGACGCCGCTGACCGCGCCGAGCTCCGCCAGGGTGCCGGGCGACAGCGTCGCGATCTGGCGCAGCGTGGCGTCATGGAAGATCACATACGCCGGGACGCCCTGCTCCTTGGCGGTGGCCCCGCGCCAGGCGCGCAGCCGCTCGAACAGCGGCACCGCCTCCGGCGGCAGGTCCACCGGGGCGGCGGCGCGGCCCGATTTGCCGGACTTGGCGGCCGACGACGAGGACTTCGCGGCCCGTGGCGCCCGCTCCGGCTCGCGCCGCAGCATCACCTGGCGCTGCCCGCCCAGCACCTCGCCGCTGCTCTCGGAGAGCACCAGCGTGCCGTAGTCGCCCTCCACGGCGATCAGCCCCTGGGCGAGCAACTGGCGCACCACGCCCCGCCATTCGGCCTCGCGCAGCTCCGTGCCGATCCCGAACACGGACAGCGCGTCATGGTCGAACTGGATCACCTTGGCGGTCTTCTTGCCGAGCAGGATGTCGATCACCTGACCGGCGCCGAACTTCTGGTTCCGCTCCCGCTTGAGCCGTACGACGGTCGACAGCAGCTTCTGCGCGGGGACGGTGCCGTCCCAGGACTCCGCGGGCGTCAGACACGTATCGCAGTTGCCACATGCGGTGCTCTGCTGACCGAAGTAGGCCAGCAGCCCCACCCGGCGGCACTCGACCGTCTCGCACAGCGCCAGCATCGCGTCGAGGTGGCTGCCGAGGCGGCGGCGGTGGGCCGCGTCGCCCTCCGAGCCGTCGATCATCTTGCGCTGCTGGACGACGTCCTGGAGGCCGTACGCCAGCCAGGCGGTGGAGGGCAGCCCGTCCCGCCCGGCCCGGCCCGTCTCCTGGTAGTAGCCCTCGACCGACTTGGGCAGATCGAGATGGGCGACGAACCGTACGTCGGGCTTGTCGATGCCTATGCCGAACGCGATCGTGGCGACCACGACCAGCCCGTCCTCCCGGAGGAACCGCGCCTGGTTCTCGGCCCGGGTCCGGGCGTCGAGACCCGCGTGGTACGGCAGCGCCTCGATCCCGTTCTTCACCAGGAACTCGGCGGTCTTCTCGACCGAGGCACGCGACAGGCAGTAGACGATGCCCGCGTCCCCCTGGTGCTCGGTGCGCAGCAGCTCCAGCAGCTGCCGCTTGGGGTCGTTCTTGGGCGCGATGCGGTACTGGATGTTCGGCCGGTCGAAGCTCGCCACGAAGTGGCGGGCGTCCTGCAACTTGAGCCGGGAGGCGATCTCGGAGTGGGTGGCCTCGGTGGCGGTCGCGGTCAGCGCGATACGGGGCACATCGGGCCAGCGCTCGTGCAGCTCGGACAGCGCCAGATAGTCGGGGCGGAAGTCGTGCCCCCACTGGGCCACACAGTGCGCCTCGTCGATGGCGAACAGCGAGATCGAGCCCCGGCCCAGCAGCGAGAGTGTCGACTCCACCCGCAACCGCTCCGGCGCGAGGTACAGCAGGTCGAGCTCGCCCGCGAGGAATTCCGCCTCGACCAGCCGCCGCTCGTCCAGGTCCTGGGTGGAGTTGAGGAACCCGGCCCGTACGCCCAGCGCCCGCAACGCGTCGACCTGGTCCTGCATCAGCGCGATGAGGGGCGAGACGACGACGCCGACGCCGCGGCGGACGAGCGCGGGGATCTGGTAGCACAGCGACTTGCCGCCGCCGGTCGGCATCAGAACCAGCGCGTCGCCCCCGGCCACGACATGGTCGATGATCTCTTGCTGATCGCCCCGGAACGCGTCATAGCCGAAGACCCGGCGCAACACGCGCAGCGCGTCGCTCGTATCGCCCGGGTCCGGTTCTCTGGTGTCCGGTTCTATGGTTTCCGGGCTGCTGGGGGCCGGGTCGTCGATGTCACCGTTCGTGAGGGGATCGATCTCGGGGAGAGGCACCCGGCGAGTGTAGTGGGCCGAAAGGGTGGATCGCGCCGAAGGACGGCCGCCCCCGAGGGTCGGTTGGGGATGTCTGTGGGTGGGCAGTGTGGCCGTGAGGCATGTGGGATAGTCATGCTCGCGTCAGCGACCGTGCGGCGTAGCCGCGTATCGATACAGCCCTTACCCCACGAGGAGGCCGATCGTGAGATCAAGCAAGGCTCTGCGCGCATTACCCGCCGTCGCGGTGGCGGTGCTCGCCCTGGCGGGCGGCCAGGCGGTGGCGGCGCCGGCGTCCGGGGCGGCGCAGCAGCAGGTCATTGCCGCGAGGGTGCTGACGTACGACTCGTCCCAGGCCGCGGAGTTCAAGGACGCCGTCACCAAGGGCGCCGCGATCTGGAACGACAGCGTGGCGAACGTGGAGCTCAAGCCGGTCGCCTCGGGGCAGCGGGCCAACATCCGCATCATCGCGGACAACGGCTGGCCGCGTACCGCCACGACCAGCCTGGGCAGCGGCACGATCTACTTCGGGCGGCAGGCCGTCGACGAGGGCTACAACACCGTGCGGATCTCGTCCCACGAGCTCGGCCACATCCTGGGCCTGCCGGACATGAAGCCCGGCCCCTGCTCGAGCCTGATGTCCGGCTCCACGGCCGGTACCTCCTGCACCAACCCGAACCCCAACGCGGCCGAAAAGGCGGAGGTCGAGGACAACTTCGCCGGCGCGCTCGCCTCCTCGGCGGCCACGCGCGATCTGCTGTTCGTGGACTGACCCACCACGCGGGCCGGGAGCCCCCCTCCCGGCCTGCCCCTTTTTTTGCGGCTCGGCTCTCCCTCAGCTACCGCTGGCGGGGGCACCTCCCAGCGGTAGTTGGGGGCGCCCCCAGGGGCGCTACAGCCCCTGTCGACGGTCGGCCACGCGGCGGAGCCGCACATCGATTGCAGCCTCGCCCGCCCGCGCGGCGGAGCCGGCTGTATCGATCTGCGGCTCCGCCGCGTGGTGATCGCAGCCTCGCGGCCTGCGCGCGCTCTCCCTTTCACGGTGACATCAGCGCCTCCGGCGCGGGCGGCCGCGCCCCTTCGGCTCACTCGCCGGAGCCCTCGGCGGTCGGCGGGGGACCCGTCGTCCCGCGGACGACCAGGCTCGGGGACACCGTCATCAGCACGGACCGCGTGCGGCCCTCGATGCGCTCCAGCAGCAGCCGGGCCGCCGTCGTGCCCATCAGGCCGCCCGCCTGGTCGACGCTGGTGAGCCGGACCGGGGCGAGCGCGGCGACGGCGGTGTTGTTGTAGCCGACCAGTGAGAAGTCCTCGGGGATCCGCAACCCCAGCTCGCGCGCGGCGCGGAAGACGCCCATGGCGGCCACGTCCGCCCCTCCGAAGACCGCGGTCGGCCGGTCCGCCGAGGCCAGCAGCTCCATCCCGGCCCGGTAGCCGCCCTCCTCGGAGAACGCGGTCATCGCGACCCGCGCCAGGTCCTGGAGCCCGTGCCGCCGCATCGCCTCGTGATAGCCGCGGCGCTGGACCCGCTCGGGGGTGCCCGACCAGCCGCTGCCCCGGTTGCCGGGGGTGGAGGTCAGGGCGATCCGGCGGTGGCCGAGCCGGACCAGGTGGTCGATCACCAGGCCCGCGCCGAGGGCGTCGGCGTCGACGACCGAGTCGTGTTCCTCCGCCACGTCGTGGTGGCCGATCACCACCGTGGGCACGGTGGCCGCCGTCCGCAGCACTTCGGTGCGCGGAAAGCCGGGGCCGATGAGGATCAGCCCGTCCATCTGGCGGTCCACCAGGGCCCGGGCCAGCCTGGTCTGGTCCTCCTCACCGAAGCCGGCCGCGCCGATCAGCACCTGGTAGTCGCCGCCCCGCAGTTCGGTGTTGACGCCCTCGAGGATGTCGGCGAAGAAGGCGTTGCGGATGTTGTCCAGCAGCACGCCGATCGTGTACGTGCGGCCGCGCATCCCGCGGGCGGCCGCATGCGGGCGGTAGTCGAGCTCGGCCATGGCCGCGCGCACCCGTTCGCGCATCTCGGGGCTCACCCCGTAGGCGTTGCGGAGCACCTTGGACACGGCTGATGTCGAGACCCCGGCGTGCAGCGCGACATCCGTGATCGTCACGCGGCGCTTGCCGCTCGTGGGGGCCATGGGGACTCTCCCTGCGGTGTCCTGTGAAACGGTCTACAGAACGCAACTGTACGCCGTCGAAGGGAGCGCGGCGCCGATGGCCGCCCGTAGCGCTTTTCGCATCGTTACCTGCCCGTGACTTGACCCCCGTGCCGTCCGCGCCTCACCTTTGAGTCGTTTCAATTCGGAGAACGTTCTACACACGTACTCTCCGGGTCGGGACTCCGGAGCATGTCAAAGAAGACGGGAGCCACCGGATGACCATGGATCAATCCACCCAAGCCACCTCGGCCGAGGCCGAGGGCACCGTAAGCCGTCAGCAGTGGAAGTGGTCGGTCCTGGCCGGCATGGCCTCGTATCTGGACGCGGGGTCGATCGTGGCACTGGGCGCGGGCCTGGCGCTCTTCCAGGACGAACTCGGCCTCAGCGACTCCGGCCTCACCGGCGTCGGCGCGCTCGCGGCCATCGGGCCCAACGCCATCGGCGCGGCCGTCGGGGCCTTCATCGGCGGCCGGCTCGGCGACAAGCTCGGCCGCAAGCGGATCTACCAGTGGGACCTGCTGGTCTACGCGGCCGCGATCCTGTGCATCGCGTTCGCCGTCAACCCGGCGATGCTGTTCATCGGCACCTTCGTGGTGGGCGTGGCGGTGGGCGCCGACGTGCCGACCTCGCTGGCCCTGGTGGGGGAGTTCTCACCGGCCAGGGCCCGGGGCAAGCTGCTCGGGTTCACCCAGGTCGCCTGGAACGTCGGGCCGATGATCGTGCTCCTGCTCGCGCTCGCGCTCTCCTCACTGGATCTGCTGGGCATCCGCATCGTCTTCCTCCATCTGTTCGTGGTCGCGCTGGTCACCTGGGCGCTGCGCAGAGGGATGACCGAGTCGGCGGTGTGGAAGGCCGCCGCGGACAAGGCGGACAAGGCGGCCAAGGGGACGGCGGCCGCGGCGGCCGGGGTGCGGGAGCTGTTCCGCGGGGCGCATCTGAAGGCGCTGCTGTGGACCGGAAGCTTCTACCTCTTCTGGAACCTGGCCGCCGGCACCGCGGGCCTGTTCACCCCGTACATGGTCAAGAACCTGGGCGCGGGGGGCCAGGGGACGAGCGTGGCGCTGTCCTGCGCCGGGTTCGGCGTCGGCATCGCCGCCACCGTCCTGGTGTTCATGCCGCTGACCGACCGCGACCACCGCACCCGCCGGATGCTGTGGGCCGTGGGCGCGGTGATGCAGATCGCCGCCTACGCGCTCTTCCTGTGGTTCCCCTTCACCGTGCCGACGATCCTCCTCAACACCTTCCTGTTCGGCGTGGGGGCCGCGATTGCCGGTGAGGCGGTCTACAAGACGTTCAGCCAGGAGCTCTTCCCGACGATGCTGCGCGGCACCGCCCAGGGCTTCACCTTCGGCGCGGCGCGCACCTGCCTCGGCATCTGGAGCTACTTCGTGCCCCACCTCGCCGACACGGGGATCTCCACCATCGCGGCCCTGCTGACCGCGTTCCTGGTCCTCAGCGGCGGCATCGGCTACTTCTTCATGCCGGACACGGCCGGGAAGTCCCTGGACCGCATCGAGGCCGAACGCCGGGCGGCCGCGTGACGGCGGCGGACGAACTGCTCTCCCGGTTCACCGACCCCGCACCCGAATACGGGCCGCTGCCGATCTGGTGGTGGAGCGGTGCGAAGGTGACCCGGGAGCGGCTTCGCCGGCAGATGGCGGAGCTGACCTCCCAGGGCATCCGGCAGGCCGTGGTGATGTGCCTCGCGCCGACCGGCCCGACCTTCGGCTCGCTGGCGGACGATCCGCCGTATCTGAGCGAGGAGTGGCTGCGGCTGCTCGACGGGGCCTGCGCGGACGCCGACGAGCTGGGGTTCAGCCTGTGGATGTACGACCAGATCGGGTTCTCCGGCGCCAACTTCCAGGGTCAGCTGACCGCCCGTAACCCCGAGTTCGCCGGGCTCGCCCTCTACCGTACGAGCGCGTCCGCGGCGGGCGGCGAGACCGTGCTGCGCCCGCCGACCGGCCACACCGCGCTCGCCGCGTACGCCGTCCCCGCCGCCGTCCCCACCGGGGCCGGCGGCCCCGCGGCCGGGCGGGTCGCGGTGCCGCTGCGCGGCGGCGCGGCCCGCTGGAGCGGCGGCCCCGCCGAGATCACCCTGGTGCACAGCGGGGTCAGCGGCTTCGACTACTTCGGCGAGTCCGCCTGCGCGGCGCTGCTCGACCGGGTGCACGGCACCCTGGAGCGGCACGTCGGAAAGTGGTTCGGCCGCGCCATCGGCGGCTTCTTCCAGGACGAGCTGCCCGCGATGCCCACCTGGGGCCGCGACTTCGCCGCGAGCTTCGCCGAGGTGTACGGCTACGACCTGGTGCCCGAGCTGTGGGCGCTGTGGGAGGGCGAGGACCCGCACGCCGCGCGGGTGCGCCGCGACTACCAGGAACACCGCGCCCGGCTGGGCCGGCGGGCCTTCTTCGACCCGCAGGAGGCGTTCTTCGCCCGGCACGGCCTGGTCTGCGGTTTCGACCAGCCCTCACCGGCCCGCGAGGGGGACCCGGTGGGCGGTGTCCGGGTGTACGGCGACTACCAGGGCACCCACGCCGGATACGGAGCGCCGGGCAGCGACCACTGGGGCGACGCCAAGGCGCACAGCTCGATGGCGCACGCCTTCGGCCATCGGCGCACCTGGATCGAGGCGTTCCACTCCTCCGGCTGGGGCGGCACGCTGGAGGAGACGTACGACTGGCTCGCGCCCTTCCTGCGCCGCGGCGCCACCCTGTACGACCCGCACGCCGTCTACTACAGCACCGTCGGCGGCTGGTGGGAGTGGGCGCCGCCGTCCACCTGCTGGCGGCAGCCGTACTGGTCCTCGTACCACGTGTTCGCCACCGCGGTGGCGCGGCTGTGCTCCGTGCTGACCGAGGGCACCCATGTGTGCGACACGGTCCTGCTCTCGCCGACCACGACCGCCCAGGCGTATCTCACCCTGGACGGTCCGCTGGCCCCGGCGACCGAGGCGGGGCGGCTCTACCACGAGCTGAACGGCGTCAACTGCTGGTTCGCCGAGCGCCGTGGGGTGCTGGAGCGCGCGGGCCTCGACCACGACACCTTCGACGAGAGCACCCTCGCCGGAGGCCAGGTGACCGCCGACGAGGCGGGCCCCGCCCTGGTCATCGGCCAGGAGCGGTACCGCACCGTGGTGCTGCCCGGGCCGTCGGCCCTGCACGCCGCGGCGGCCCGTACGCTGGTCCGCTTCGCGGTGGCGGGCGGGCGGGTGGTGTGCGTGGCCCGGGCGCCCGAGCTGTTCCCCGGTGGCCCCGACAGCGAGGGTGCGGAGGCCGGGCGGCTGTTCGCCGACGCCGTCGCGCGGGGCCACATCACGGTCGTCGAGAGCGCCGAGCAGGTGCCCGCCGCGGTGGCCCGGGGCCCGGTACGGGTCAGCGCCGACGCGCCGTACCTGCTCCGCCGCCACGGCGACGCCCTGGTCCTGGCCCTGGTCGCGCACGACGACCGCAGCGGCACCAAGGCGCCGATCGTCGCCTTCCCCATGGGCGACTGGCCCACGGACGGCTTCTCCTGGGAGCGGTACTGGGAGCAACTGCGCACCGAGGGCTATGACTTCGTGCCCGCCGACGGCCGTACGGCCCGGGTGCGGCTGGAAGGCCCGGACCGGCCGCGCGCCCAGCGCTGGGACCCGGGCACCGGCGACCGTACCGAACTGGCCGTGACCCGGGCGCCGGACGGGGCCTGGCTCATCGAGGTGCCGTTCGAGGACGGGGCGGTGGCGCTGGTGGTGCTCGCCGAAGAGCTGCCCGAGCCGACCCGCGCCCCCCTCGGCCCGGCCACCGGCACCATCCCGCTGCCAGGACCCTGGCGCGGGCTCGCCACCTCCACCCTGGACAACAGCGACGGGGACCTGGCGGCCGCGGACCGCACGGGGGTGCTGCCCATCGAGGTGTGGCGGCTGGAACACCTGGAACCCGGGGCCGAGCGGGGCTGGTCGCCGGTTACGGCAGGCTTCGGCCCGTTCGCGCTGGTCAGGGACGCTGGGGCGGAAGGGTGGCGGCCCGCGGTGTGGTCGCTGTCGCGCGGCATCCCGGACGACCCGCTGCACGATGAGCGGCTGGGCCCCAAGGGATATGTCCCCGAGGAGTTCCTGGACTGGCGGGCCGTCCCGGCGGGCGGGCGTGTCGCGGTCCGTACGCATCTGACGATCCCCGACCGCGACGGGCGCGACGGGCGCGACGACCGCGACGGACTCGACGGTCTCGGCGGGCTGTGGCTCGCGGTGGGCGCGGGCGCGGTCCGCCGGGTGCTGCTCGACGGGGCGGAGCTGCCCGTGGAGGGGGAGGGGTACCGCACCCTCAGCCCGCTGCCGCCGTCCGCCCGCGGCCGTACCGTCGCCCTGGAGATCGAGCTGACGGCCGTCGAGGACGGGCCGGTGCGCGCGTCGTTCGCGGTGGTCGGCGACCCGGACGCGTACCGCCGCCCCGAGTGGATGGAGGCCGGGGACGGCTCGGTCCCCGGCCGCACCCACGAGCTGACGCTGCGGGCCCGGCTGGGCCGGATCCCGGACGACCCGGTCGTCCAGGTGGCCGCCGACGGCGCGTGCGCCGTGCTGGTCAACGGCGTCGAGGTGGGCCGCCAGGGCGACTTCGCCCCGTATCCGGGCCACCGCGACATCCGCGTCCACGCGTACGACCTCGGTGAGTTGCTGCGCGTCGGCGAGAACACCCTCACGCTGCGGGTCACCGACGCGGGCACCACCCCGACCGGGGCGGCCCTCGACTCGGCCCCGGCGGCGCGCGGCGGCCTCGGCTGGATCAGTGGCAGTGGCGGCGGCAGCGGGAGTGGCGGCAGCGGCGGTGGCAGTGGCGGCGGCTGGGAGGCGAGCCACGACGGCGCGCCCGTGCCGCTGCGGCTGCGGATCGCCAGCGGCGGCCGCGATCCGCGGTGGATCTGCTCCTGGGCCCGCCCCCATCCGCTGCCCGGCGCCCACTGGCTGGAGCCGGCTGCCGCTCCCGGCGGCGTGGCCCTGCCGCTCGTACCGGACCTGGCGCCCGGGCCCGAGCGCGTGGAGTGGCTGCGCTTCCCGGCCCCGCTCGGCACGACGGCGTTGCGCGTGCCCACCCCGCTGAGCGTCACGGTCCTGGTCGAGGGCCGGGAGTACGCGACGGACGGCGACGGATGGGTGCGGCTGCCCGCCCCGCTGGCCGCCGCCACCCCGGTGCTGCTCAAGGTGGTCGCGGTGGACGGCCGCCGGGGCGGCGCGCTGCTCGACGCGGCGATCGAGGCCGAGGTCGCCGAGGCCGAGGTGCATTTCGCGGCCTGGGAAGAGCTCGGCCTGCGCGCCCTGGGCGGGCGGGTCCGCTACCGCACCACCGCCCAACTGCCCGCCGTACCGGCCGGGCGCACCCTCCTTGACCTCGGGGAGGTCCGCGGCACCGCCGAGATCCGCGTCAACGGCGCCCCGGTCGGCCGCCGGGTGTGGGGGCCGTGGGCGGTCGAGGTCACCGACGCCCTGAGGGCGGGCGACAACGACATCGAGATCGTCGTGAGCGGCACGCTCGCCGGGTATCTCGACGACGCCTCGCCGACCCGCGCGGTCGCGGCGGGCCAGATACGCACGGGCCTGTTCGGTCCGGTTCGACTTGTCCAGTCCGACTGAAAAGCAGTCCGACTGAAAAGGAAGGGAACCAGCGTTGCAGGTCACCACACCGGTCTTCGAACACCATCGGGAACCGCTCGGCATCGGCGAAGCCGAACCCCGGCTGAGCTGGCGCACCGCCACCGAGGCCGAGGGCTGGCAGCAGACGGCGTACGAGGTGCGGGTGTGCGCCGAGGACGGCACCGAACTCGCCGCGCCCGGGCGGGTGGAATCCGCGGAGTCCGTGCTCGTCCCCTGGCCCGGTCCGGCGCTGCGCTCCCGGCAGCGGGTGGCCGTGCGGGTCCGGGTCTGGGGCACCGGCGGCGACGAGCCCTCGGCGTGGTCCGAACCCGCCCACGCCGAGACGGGGCTGCTGCAGCCCGAGGACTGGACGGCCCGCCCCGTCACGTCCGGCCGGCCCCAGGCGGACGGCCCACACCCGGCCGACCTGCTGCGCCGCGAGTTCACCGTCCGCGGGCCGGTGGCCTCCGCGCGGCTGTACATCACCGCCTGCGGTGTGTACGAGCCCGAGCTCAACGGCGTACGGGTCGGGGATCACGTACTGGCCCCGGGCTGGACCTCGTACGCCCACCGGCTGCGGTACCAGACCTTCGACGTGACCGATCTGCTGCGCGAGGGCGCGAACGCCGTCGGCGCGCTGCTGGGGGAGGGCTGGTACGCGGGCCGCGTCGGCTTCAACGGCGGGCGGCGCGCAATCGGGGGCGAACACACCTCGCTGCTGGCCCAGTTGGAGATCCAGTACGCCGACGGAACGGGCGAGACCGTGGCCACCGATCCCGACTGGCGGGCCGCCACCGGACCCGTGCTGCGCTCGGAGATCTACGACGGCGAGGTGTACGACGCCCGCCTGGAGCGCGACGGCTGGTCCCGCCCCGGCCATGACACCACCGGCTGGAGCCCGGTCGAGCAGACCGACCCGCCGGCCGGGGAGCTGGTGGCGCCGACCGGCCCACCGGTCCGGCGCGTCGAGACCCTGGCGCCGACCGAGGTGATCACCACCCCGTCGGGCCGTACCGTCCTGGACTTCGGCCAGAACCTGGTGGGGCGGCTGCGCATCACGGTCAGCGGCCCGGCCGGACACACCGTCACCCTGCGCCACGCCGAGGTGCTGGAAGGCGGCGAGCTGGGGGTGCGGCCGCTGCGCGAGGCCGAGGCCACCGACGTCTACACCCTGCGCGGCGAGGGCACCGAGACCTACGAGCCGCGGTTCACCTTCCACGGTTTCCGCTACGCCGAGGTCACTGGCTGGCCGGGCCCGCTGGACCCGGCGGACGTACGGGCCGTGGTGGTGCACACCGACATGGCGCGCACCGGCTGGTTCTCCTGCTCCGAGCCGCTGGTGGAGCGGCTGCACGAGAACGTCGTATGGAGCATGCGCGGCAACTTCCTGGACATCCCCACCGACTGCCCGCAGCGCGATGAACGCCTGGGCTGGACCGGCGACATCCAGGTGTTCGCGCCGACCGCCGCCTTCCTCTACGACTGCTCCGGCATGCTCGCCGGCTGGCTGCGCGACCTGTCAGCCGAACAGCTGGCCCACCCCGAGCAGGTGCCGCCGCTGGTGGTGCCCGACGTCATACCGCCGGAGTTCGAGCCCTTCCCCCGGGCGCAGGCCGTCTGGGCGGATGTCGCGGTGCTGCTGCCGTGGGTGCTGCACCAGCGATTCGGCGATCTGGGGCTGCTGCGCGACCAGTACGCCGGTATGCGCGCCTGGGTGGAGACCGCCGCCCGGTACGCGCGCGAGGGCGGCGGGCTGTGGCGCGACCACCACCACCTGGGCGACTGGCTCGACCCGACGGCCCCGCCGGACCGCCCGGAAGCCGCCCGTACGGACGGCGATCTGGTGGCGGGCGCCTATCTGGTGCGCTCGGCCGAGGTGCTGGCCGAGACCGCCCGGCTGCTGGGCGAGACGGACGACGCGCTCCGCTACGACGCGTTGGCGAAGGAGGCGCGGTCGGCCTTCCAGGAGGAGTTCGTGACCCCGGCCGGACGGCTGTCCTCCGACGCCCAGACCGCGTACGCGCTGGCGCTGTGCTTCGCGCTGCTGCCGACCGGGCGCCAGCGGGCGGGGGCCGGGGCGCGGCTGGCCGCGATCGTGCGGGACGCGGACTTCCGGATCGCCACGGGGTTCGCGGGCACCCCGCTGATCTGCGATGCGCTGTGCGCGGCCGGTCAGCCGGAGCTCGCCTACCGGATGCTGCTGGAACGGGGCTGCCCGTCCTGGCTGTACCCGGTCACCATGGGCGCGACCACCATCTGGGAGCGCTGGGACTCCATGCTGCCCGACGGCACCATCAACCCCGGCGAGATGACCTCCTTCAACCACTACGCGCTCGGCGCCGTCGCCGACTGGCTCCACCGCACCGTCGCCGGGCTGGCCCCGGCCGCCCCCGGCTGGCGGCGGCTGCGCATCGCGCCCGTCCCCGGCGACGGGCTCGACCACGCCAAGGCTGCCCATCTGACCCCGTACGGGCTGGCCGAGGCGGGCTGGCGGCGGGACGGCGAACGGCTGGTCGTCGAGGTGCTGGTGCCGCCGAACACCCGGGCCGAGGTCCGGCTGCCGGGCGACGCAGAACCGTTCGAGGTGGGCTCGGGGCGGCACACCTTCACACGGTGACCACGTCCACCTCGGGCAGGGCCCGGAAGGGCGCGAGCTGGTCATCTGTGGCGCCGCTGTCGGTGACCAGCGTCCAGGGCCCGGTCAGCGGGGCCCAGGCGGTGAAGGGCGACTGACCGAGTTTGCTGCTGTCGGCCAGTATGTACACCTGTCCACCGCGCCGGGCCATCAGCTCCTTGAGCGCGGTCTGCTGCAGGCTGGCCTCGCAGATGCCGAGCTTCGCGTCGAGGCCGTCCGCGCCCAGGAACACCTTGTCCGCGGTGAGCCGGGTCAGGGTCAGCTCGGCGAGTGGGCCGACGAAGCCCTGGCTGACGTGGCGCAGCGTCCCGGCGAGCGTGATCAGCTCGATGCCGTCGGCCTCGGCCAGCTCCCGCAGGGCGGTCAGACCGCTGGTGATGACGGTGAGTTCGGTCCGGCCGCGCAGATGGTGGGCGAGCCGTCCGGCGGTGGTGCCGGCGTCCAGGATGACGGTGTCGCCCTGAGCGATCCGGGCGGCCGCCCAGCGCCCGATGCGGTCCTTCTCGGCCACGGCCAGGCCGCTGCGCTGGCCGAGCGTCGGCTCGGCCTTATGGCCCGCGCTCATCGCGCCGCCGTAGGTGCGGGCGATGGTGCCCTGCTCGGTGAGCAGGGCGAGGTCCCGGCGGATGGTGGACGGGGTGACGTCCAGGGAGCGGGCCAGTTCCTCGACGACGACGGTCCCGTCGGTCTGGATCATGCGGGCGATCAGCGCACGGCGGTCCGGTGCCCGTAGCCTTCTGGGATCCTCCGCCCCGGCCGGCGCGGCCGTCGTGCCTGGTGTGCGCGAACTTGCCGGACTCATGCGTCTGATCCTCTCCGCGACTGGCCGCGATTGGCGGGTTAGCCTATCAGTCTGCGCATTACGCGCCATTTCTCCGGCGCGATTGTCCGGAGTCTTGCGTGTTGCGTGCAGTCATGCGAGCGTTTCGCTCACAACATGCATGAGGTGGGGGGCTGATGAGAGAAGCTGAGAGCATGACCAATTCCCCCGCCGACTTCGCGGCCCGGCTGCGCGCACGTCGGCGGATCCTCGGCTACTGGGTCGTCCTCGACAACCCGGTCGGCACCGAACGCCTGGCCGGGCTCGGCTACGACTACATCTGCGTGGACGCCCAGCACGGCCTCCTCGACTACAAGGGCACCCTCGCCGCGATGACCGCCATCGACGCGCGCGGCAGCAGCGCCGGTATGGTCCGGGTCCCGGCCAACGACGGCTTCTGGATCGGTCAGGCCCTCGACGCCGGTGCACGCGGCGTGATCGTCCCCCTGGTCAACACCGCCGCGGAGGCGGCCGCCGCCGTCAGCGCCTGCCGCTACCCGCCGCACGGCGCCCGCAGCTACGGCCCGATGCGCTCGGGGCTACGGGTGGGCCCGACCCCGGCCGAGGCGAACGAGCAGGTCGCCTGCATCGTGATGATCGAGACCGCCCAGGCGCTCGGCAACACCGCGGAGATCTGCGCGACCAAGGGGCTTGACGGCGTCTACATCGGCCCCTCCGATCTGACCCTCGCCCTCGGCGGGCGTACCTCCACCGACACCGCGGTCGCCGAGCAGTTCGAGGCGGCGCTCGCGAAGGTGGCCGAGGCCGCCAAGTCGGCGGGCATCGCGGCCGGAATCCACTGCCCGAACGGTGCCTCGGCCGCCAAACGGCTCGCCCAGGGCTTCACCTTCGCCACGGTCAGCAGCGACCTGGCCCACCTGGAACAGGCCGCGGCCGCCCACCTCCGCGACGCCCACGCCCACGACTGACCGCCGCGCACGGCCAGACGAACGGGAGGTAGCGGTTGTAGCGGCTACCCCTTCCCACGCCCGGGTGCTTACGCGGGCCGCAGGATGCGCAGCATGGTCGCGTACACCGGGGCGTCGGGGAATGGCTGCTGGTCTCCGATGTTCTCGTAGCCCCACGACTCGTAGAGCGCTTTCACCTTCGGGTGGGTCGGCTCGACCAAGAGGGTCACTCGGTCCTCTGCGCGGCCGGACAGAAGCTCTTCGTGGATTCGGTGAGCGGTGCCAGTCTTCCGCCACGGCTGCCGCACCATCAGCTCGCACAGGGCCATGGTCCGTGTGCCGTCCTCGCGGGTCATCTCCTCGGGAAGCGGCTCGAGCATCCCGGCCCACCAGCGAGAGCGGGGCGGGAGGGGCGTGCCGTAGGCGTAGCCGACGGGCTCGTCGCCGTCCCAGCCGATGACGACTTCCCAGGGGTCGCGGGAGGCATGGCCCTCCAGCCGTTCCTCGAACCGCTCGACGGAGAAGAACGGGTCGGAGAGCCGGTCCGCGTAGACCTCGGCGTAGACCTCGGTGAGGGTCTGCCGGATGGCGTCGAGGTCTTCGCGTCCGTAGCGTCGCAGCTCCACGGTGGTCGGTGTGGTGGTCACAGGGGGTCCTTCCAGGTCAGGCGGTGCGGGCGTTCCATTCACGGGTGATGCGTGCCCCGGGGGCGGCCGTGTTGAGCTTGGCGGTGAAGCTGTCCAGCAGGTGGGGGATGCGGCCCGCGCTGGTGGATCCGGGCGGGGCAATGACGCCAGCGGCGGTGGTGCATGCCTGTTCGGGGTCGCCCTGGCCGAGTTGGGCGAAGGCGACGTTGACGGCGTAGAAGGCTCGGTTTCGGTGCTGGTCCGGGCGGAGGGCGGCGAGGGAGCGGTGAAGGTGGTACTCGGCCCGTTCGGGCTGGCCGAGCCACAGGTGGGTGATGCCGGTGAGGCCGTCGAGTTCGCTGCGGGTGTAGAAGTCCATCGAGGCGGGGCGCCACTCGTGGGGGTCGGCTCGTTCGAACGCCTGCTCTGCCCGTTCCAGGGCGCGTAGGGCGCGCGTGTGGTCTCCGGTTCCGGGGAGAGAAGCCGCGAGGCGCGCGTGGCTGAGGGAGGCGTACAGGGGGTCTCGGCGGTGCGCGCTTGCGGACATGGCGGCCTCGGCCGCGGCTACGGCCTCCGGCCAGCGTCCACGTTGTTTGGCGAGCATGGTGGCGTATTGCCAGATCTGGTGCTGTACCTGCCCGTCTCCGGAGAGTCCGGCAAGGTGGGTCGCCCGCTCCAGGTGGCGTTGTGCGCGGACGGGTTGCCGGGAGTCGACCGTGGCCCACATGGCCATGGCGGTGGCGGCGGCGCCGAGGGAGTACAGGTGGTTCCGGATGCGGCTCGTGGCGCTGCCGTTCCGCTGGAGGTCGACGGTCTTGTCAGCAAGGGCTATCGCGCGTTTCTCCAGCTCGGGGCCGCTGCCTTCCCGGTCGTCCAGCTTCGACAGGTCTGCGAGTTCCTGGCGCAGGCGTCGAACATCGCTGGCGCCGACGGTGGAACGGGCGCAGACGGGCGCAGTTGCCCCGGCGAGGGCTGCGGCCGGGACGGCGGTCACGAAGGTACGGCGGCGCAAGGGATCCTCCTGCGATGGCCCTGAGACCGCTTGGTTGCGGCCTCGTGGCACAAACCCTAGGCGGACAGGGTCCAGGCCGGTGAGGTGCTGGATGGCCGCGCGGGTGACGGCGTTGGGCCAGCGGACCCGGCCAGCCTTCCAGTCCCGGACGGTGCGCCCGTCGTATGTGCCGGGACTGCCGGTGAGCGTTTCCTTCGCCTTGCTCACAGCCTGGGCAAAGGATTGGAGCTGTGGCCGTGGGCCTCCATCCACTCCTCAAACGCGGTGTTACGCGTGGTGCTCATAAACGCACGGTAGTGGATGTGGCACCCACCGTCAGGCAAAGAGGGGGTCAAGTCATCCTAGGGGCTGCTGGCGGGAGCCTGGGCTGTCTCCTAACCTCCCTGCGTCTGATGTCGGTTAGGTGGTCGTACGTCCCCGAATCGTGCCTCGCCCCCGTAGGCACGGTCCGGGGGTTCCGCCCCCTGACCATGGCGAGACGGCATGAAGATGACGATCAGACCCCGCGCGACGGGGTACCCCGGCTACTCCGAAACCCACCCCCGCACCGAGCTGACAGCCTGCCTGGCCCGCAAACTCGTCGGCAACGCATGCGCCACATGGGGCCTGACCGAAGAGGCCACGCAGGCTACAGCCCTGGTGATGGCCGAACTCATCTCCAACGCCGTACGCCACGCCCGGGGCCCCCGCGTCCGGGTCATCGTGGACCGGCCGACCGATGACCGCGTGTATGTCGCAGTCGTCGACCGCGCCCCGCACCGCACGCCTGAGATGCGCACGCCGGATGACGGGGCCGAGTACGGTCGCGGGCTGCTCCTGGTCGACACGCTCAGCGACCGGTGGGGCTATGACGTGCTCGGACCGGCGGGGCGCCCGTGGGGGAAACGGTGCTGGGCCGAACTGAAATCGGGTGCCCTGTGATGCTCCTCGACGGCTTGGACCAGGCGCTGAAGGAAGCGGGCCGCCCCGCGAGCCACCGTCGTCGGTGGAGATGCCGGTTCGGATGGCGGCAGATCACGGCCCAGGTGCTGTACGTCGCCGCCGTCACCTTCTTCGTGGTCTCCCTGCTGCTGTACGGGCAGGGCGGCCGATGAGCCCTGGCGGCCGGGCGGTGTGCATGACGGTCTCGCCCGGCCGCCGGTTCCGGCTCCGTCCCCGTGCCCACCCCCTGATTGAAGGAGGAGAGTTGAAAAGTCACCCGATCGTCGCCCTGCTGGGGCCTCCCGGCAGCGGGAAGAGCACGGTGTCAGCAGCCTTATCCGCCTGGTGCGATCTGCATGTGTTCCGGCTGCGGGATGTCTCCCGCACCCAGGCCCGGCGCGATCCACTCATCGCTGGGGTCATCGAGGGCACCCGGGACCCGCTCGGCTGGTTCCCTGACCCGATCGCCGTTCTCCTGCTGCGCCGAGCCCTCCAAGACCCTCGCGCCGCCTTCACGCCGGTGCTCCTGGAGGGCTACCCCGGCACTGCGGCCCAGGCTCGCAGCCTCTTTGTCTTCGGGCAGCCCGACACCTGGGGCACCGAGCAGGCCACGATCACCGACACCCGGCTCTACGGGAAGGCGACCGCGCGGGCGTGGGACCGGCTGCACCCCAGGCTGACCGGCCGGGCAGCCCGGCTCGCCCACGACGGGCCACTGCCCATCATCGAGGGCACCGTCATCCGCCTTACCGTCGAGAAACCGCCCTCCGGCGGAGTCAACAAGCCGGTCTGGCTGTGGTGGTCCGGCGCCGGCCGGCTGATGTCGGCAGCTGCTGGCAGTCCTTCCTGCGAAGATTCGACATCGAGCACACGTTCCGCATGCTCAAGCAGACCCTGGGCTGGACGAAACCCAGGCTCCGCAGTCCCGAGGCCGTGGACCGCTGGACCTGGCTGGTGATCGCCGCCCACACCCAGCTCCGGCTCGCCCGCTCGCCGCCGACCTACGCAGGCCCTGGGAGAGGAAGGCCGAGCCGAACAAGCTCACCCCGGCCCGAGTCCGCTGGAGGTTCCGAAACCTCCACGCGCAGATGCCCTCTCCGGCGCGTGCACCGCAACCTCCCCGACCCGGCCCCGGACGCCCTCCCGGCTCGAAAAACCGCCGCACAGCAACGCGTTACGACGTGGGACGTGTCCTCGCCACCGGCGAGGCACACACACGACCCGCCCACCACAAAAAGGGAACGAAACCCGGCCGAACTGGATAAGCGACAAGCTTAACGACGGTTCCTAGTTCTATGGCTGCTGTTTCAGGGCGCCGTCTGGATCGTCCAGGGCGGCTCGTGCCAGTTCGCGGAAGTGGCTCAAGCTCGGCCAATGGGCAGGTGTGAATGATGGTGGGTCGCCTCGCCTGGCTGGCTCCAGCCCCCACCTCACGAAGGTACTACGCAGGATGAACCCGTAACCTCGCGTTACTGATTTGGCTTCCGCAGCGAGCTGCCAGGTCCCGCCAGCGCCACGGCGCTGTCGGCCTTCGCGAGCGCCGACATGAGCCGACGCGCCTCGGCGGCTCGCTCCGGCAGGTCTGCCGGTGCCGAGCCCTCCATCCGGGCAAGCGCGGACATCACTGGCGCAAGTTCCTCTGTTGCGTTTACGAACTGAGCGTAAGCATCGGCGCGAGTTTGCCGCCGCCAGTGCTCGTGCTGTGAGCGGCGCTGGGAGTCCCCCGTGTTCTTGGCCGCGCGTACGGCCCCGAAGGCGCCAATTCCGGCCCCAACTACAGCTGCAGCGGCGGCGATTGATGCTGTACCCCCTAGATCCATTGGCGCATTATTCCAAGCACTAGCGGGATCAGCAGCGGACTTCGCCGGATTCGCTCAGCCCGCCGCGCCCTCCACCCGCAGCGGAATGCTCGCCAGCCCCGGCCGCCGCGGCAGCAGTATCGTGCGCAGCGCGACCGCGGGGGTCAGCAGCCGGGACGGCCGCGCGGCCAGATGGGTGACGTCGCGGAAGGCGGCCCCGACGGTCGGGTCATGGGTCGCCCGGGCCGCCAGTCGGCCGAAGTACCAGGTCTGCAGCCGCTCGGCCGTCCCAGGGGACGTGGCGTCGGCGCCCGCGGAGTACGGGCGGTCCGCCCCCGCGGCGGTCAGCCACGCGGTCTCGCTCGCGCGGGCGACGGCGCGCTGGGCCGCGGCCGCGAAGCCGGGGCGGCGCGGACCGCCGTCGGCCAGGCATTCACGCAGGGCCAGTCCGCTCAGAACGGCCACCGACATGCCCTGCCCGTAAATCGGATTGAACGTGCAGGCGGCGTCCGAGACCGCGATGAACCCCTCGGGGACGCCGCCCGGGGCGTGGTAGTCGCGGCGGCGGTTGGCGGTGTCGCGGTAGGCGTACGGCGGGGACACCGCTTCGCAGGTCTTGAGGTGGTCCAGCAGATACGGTTCGCCGAGCGAGGCCACGAAGTCGGGTACCGCCGAACCGTCGGTCGGCGGATGGTGGCCGCGCACCCCGGCGAGGGTCAGCAGCCAGTTGCCGCCCTCGACGGGCGACCACGCCGCGCCACGCGGAAGAGCGGGCCTGGGCTCGAGGACCACGGCCGTGCGGAGCGGCTCGGCGGGCCGGAACATCTGGGTGGAGTAGCCGATTCCGGCGTCGATCACCTCCTCGCGCGGCGCCGGGCGGCCGAGTTCCGTAAGCCACCGCGGTGCGCGCGAGCCACGTCCGGAGGCATCGACGACCAGCTCGGCGGGCAGATCGCGCTCGGCGTGCCCGGCATCGCGCGAGCGCACGCGGACGCCGGTCACCCGGTCCGCGCCGCCGAGGAGCCCGACCGCCTCCCACGCCTGTAACACCTCCACCCGGGTGCCGGACTCGGCGGCCCTGGCGAGGACCTGGGCCCGTACGGTGGCGTCCAGGAGCGGCCGGGTGCAGCTGATCACGGCGTGTCTGCCCTCGTGCAGACGGCGGTGCCAGCCGTGCGGGGTCCTGGTGAGCACATCGCGCGGCGCCTCCATACGGCGCGCCCCGGCCGCTTCCAGCTCCGCGACTGCCCCGGGCAGCAGCTTCTCCAGGGCCCGCTGCCCGCCGGAGAGGAAGACGTGCAGATGGCGGCCCTGGGGCACCCCTTTACGGAACACCGGCTGTTCCGGGTAGCGGTCGCGCTCGACGACGGTCACCGTCTCCACCTGCCCGAGCAGCGCCGCCACCGCCAGCGTTCCGGCCAGACCGCCGCCCACCACCACCGCGCCGCCGCTCATACCGCACCCCTCCTCGTGCCGTTTTGATCAGTACGGCCCAAGCCTGGGGTGCCTGGCTTGGGCCGTCAACGGCGCATGGTGGGGCGCGTGTCGAATCAGCCGTCGGGGCTCAGGGCCGGCCTCAGGGCTCGACGACGATCTTCCGGCCCTGTCCCGCGCGGAACTGGTCGAGCGCCTGCGGGTACTGCTCAAGCGGCAGCCGGTCGCTGATGAAGACCTTCGGGTCGAGCACCCCGGTGGCGAACAGCTGGGCCGCGCGCTCATAGCTGTGCAGCACGGCCATGGAGCCGGTGATGGTGATCTCCTGGTTGTAGATCTTGTACGGCTCGATCACGGCCTTGGTCGCGTAGTCGGAGACCCCGAACTGCAGGAACGTTCCCGCCTTGGCGACGCGGCCGAGCCCGTCCTGGATCGCGGCCTGGTTGCCCGTCGCGTCGATGACCACGTCCCAGCCGCGCGGCTGGTCGAGCTCATCGGCTGAGGCGGCGGAGCGGGTGCAGCCGAGCTGGTTCGCGGTGGCGAGCCGGTCGGGGTTGATGTCCAGGACGTCGACGCTCGCCGCCCCGGTGCGCTTGGCCAGCTCCAGCATCATCAGGCCCATGGTGCCAGAGCCGTAGATCAGCACCTCGTTGGCCAGCCGGCTGTTCAGCACGTCGTAGCCGCGCACCGCACAGGACAGCGGCTCGATGAGTGCCGCGTCCGCCACGTCCACATGCTCGGGCAGCCGTACGCAGTTGGCCACCGGCGCCACGGCGAACTCCGCGGCGCCGCCGGGCACGCTGACCCCGATGGCGTTCCAGCGGTCGCAGAGGTTACCCCGGCCGATACGGCAGTAGCGGCACTCATGGCAGTAGAGGGACGGGTCGACGGCGACCCGGTCGCCCACCGCCACCTCGGTGACCTCGCTGCCGATGCCGACGACCTCGCCGGCGAACTCGTGTCCGGGGACGATCGGCAGGGTGGGGGCGAACTCCCCCTGGAGGATGTGCAGATCGGTGCCGCACAGCCCGCAGGCCGCCACATCGACGACCACGTCGCGCGGCCCGGGGGTCGGGTCGGGGACGGTGGCGACGCTGACCTTGCCGGGGGCTTCGATGACGGCGGCCCTCATTTGACTGCTCCTAGCGAGAGGCCCTGGACCAGCTTGTCCTGGGCGGCGAAACCGGCGGCGAGCACCGGGAGGGAAATGACGATGGAGGCCGCGCACACCTGCGCCAGGAACAGGCCCTGGCTGGTGACGAAGCTGGTCAGGAACGCCGGTGCGGTCTGGGCGACCACGCCGGTGAGCACATTGGCGAACAACAGCTCGTTCCAGCTGAAGATGAAGCAGATCAGCGAGGTGGCGGCGATACCGGGCCCGGCGATCGGGGCGACGACCCGAAGCAGCACGGTCGGCAGCTTCGCCCCGTCCATCTGGGCCGCCTCGATGATGGACACCGGGATATCGGAGAGGAAGGACTGCATCATCCACACCGCGATCGGCAGGTTCATCGAGGTGTAGAGGATGACCAGCAGCCAGATGTTGTCCAGGAAACCGGTGTTCTTGGCGAACAGATACACCGGCAGCAGCCCGGCCACCACCGGAAGCATCTTGGTGGACAGGAAGAAGAACATCACATCCGTCCACTTGCGCACCGGCCGGATGGACAGCGCGTACGCCGCCGGCAGGGCCAGGACCAGCACGAAGAGGGTGGAGAACAGGCTGGCGCCCAGCGAGTTGAGCAGCGGCGGCCAGGGGTCGGCCCCGCCGTTCACCCCGAAGAACTCGCGGTAGCCGTCGAGGGTGAGCGGGGCGGTCAGGGACGGCGGGTTGGTGGCGGCGTCGGCCTCGGAGTGGAACGAGGTCAGCGCCATCCAGGCGACGGGCAGGGCGAAGAAGATGCCGGTCAGCCAGGCCAGCAGGCCAAGCGCGGCGCCGCGGCGGCGGGCCCGGCGGGCGGCCGGCGGGACGGTGGTCACGGGGGCCGCCGGGGCCGTGGCGGTCAAGGAGGTCATGCGCGGGACACCTCCTCACGGAACAGGGACGACACCACGCGCAGCGCGAAGGTGGCGATGATGATCGTGCCGATCACCACCAGCACACCCGCGGCGGATGCCTGCCCGTACTCGTGGGCGTTGTAGAAGGTCTCGTAGATGGTGTACGGGAGGTTGGCCGTGTCCAGTCCGCCCCGGGTGATGGTGAACACCGCGTCGAAGTTCTGCACGATGTAGATCGAGCCCAGCAGGGTGCCCAGCTCCAGATAGCGCCGCAGATGCGGCAGGGTCAGATAGCGGAAGATCTGCCAGTTGCTCGCGCCGTCGAGCCGGGCCGCCTCGATCATCTCCAGGGGGCGGCCCTGCAGACCGGCCAGCAGGATCAGCATCATGAACGGTGTCCACTGCCACACCAGCGAGGCCTCGACCGCGAACATCGGCATATCGGAGACCCATTCCGGCTGCGGCGGATTGTCCACGCCGAACAGGTCGCCCACCCAGCTGAGCACGCCGTTGAACAGGCCGTACTCCGGGTTGTACAGCGCATGCTTCCACAGCAGCGCGGACGCCACGGGGACCAGCAGGAACGGCGCGATGAGCATGGTGCGCACCAGCCCCCGGCCGCGGAACTTACGGTCCATCAGCAGCGCCAGCATCAGCCCGAGCACCACGCTCACGATGACCACGGTCGCGGTCAGCAGCACGGTGGTGACGATCGACTCGCGCAGCCCCTCGTCGCTCACCGCCGAGGTGTAGTTGGACAGACCGGCGAACTCGCGCTCATCGGGCTTGAGCGAGTTCCAGTCGAAGAGGGAGATCACCAAGGTCGCCACGAACGGCAGCTGGGTGACCGCGATCAGAAAGATCAGGGCGGGCATCAGCGGCGCCCGGGTGGCCCAGGCACGGGCCGCACTGGGCTTCCGCGGGGCGCGCCGGGGCGGGGCGGCCACGGTTGGGGGCGGTCCGCTGCGCACGGGCGTCGCCGTGAGTGGATTAGTCATCTTGGTACTCCTCGCCCACCTTCTCGGCCAGCTTCTGCGACTTCTTGAGTGCCGACTCGACGGACTGTTTTCCGGCGATGGCGGCGCTGATCTCCTGGGCGACCTTGGTCCCGAGGTCGGAGAACTCGGGGATGTCGACGAACTGGATGCCGATGGTCGGCCGCGGCTGCACACCCGGGTCGCGCGGATTGGTGCTGGTGATGGACTGCCGGGTGACCTCGGAGAAGGTGCCGGCCGCCTTGCGGTACTCCGGGTTGGCGTAGGTGGAGGCCCGCTTGCCCGCGGGCGCGCTGGACCAGCCGTATGTCTTGCCGACCAGGGCCTCGTACTTCTTGCTGGAGGCCCAGGAGACGAACTTCCACGCGTTGTCGCTGTTACGGGACGCCTTCTGCACGCCCCACGCCCAGGTGTAGAGCCACCCGGAGCTCTTGGTCTTCACCACCGGCGCCTGGACATAGCCGATCTTGCCCCGTACGGGCGACTTGGTGCCCTCCAGCGAACCCGCCGCGGAGGTGGCGTCGTACCACATGGCCGTCTTGCCCTGGGTGAGGTTGTTCAGACACTCGGCGAAGCCCGACTGGGCCGCCCCGGACTCGCCGTGCTTGCGCACCAGGTCCACATAGAACTCGGTGGCCGCGGTGAACTCGGGGGAGGTGAGCTGCGCCTTCCAGTCCTTGGTGAACCAGGTGCCGCCGAAGGTGTTCACGACCGTGGTGAGCGGGGCCATCAGCTCACCCCAGCCGGGCAGCCCGCGCAGACAGATGCCCTTCATCCCCTTGCGGGCGCCGTCCACCTTGGCCGCGAGGTCCGCGACCTGCTGCCAGGTGGGGTGCTCGGGCATCTTCAGGTTCTTCTCGGCGAAGACGTCCTTGCGGTACATCAGGAAGGACGACTCACCGTAGAACGGCTGGGCGTACAGCTTGCCGTCGTCGGCGGTCAGGGACTGCCGCATCGAGGGCAGGATGTCCTTCTGGTCGAACGCCCGGTCGTCGGCGACATGGTCGTCCAGCGGCAGCAGCCAGCCGTTCTTGGCGTAGAACGGCACCTCGAAGTTGCTGATGGTGGCGACGTCGTACTGGCCGGCCTGATTGGAGAAGTCCTGGCTGATCTTGTCGCGGACGTCGTTCTCGGGCATCACCGTGAAGTTGACCCGGATGCCTGTTTCCTTGGTGAAATGCTTGGCGGTGAGCTTCTGCAGATCCATCATCTGCGGGTTGTTCACCATCAGGACGTTGATGGTCTTGCCACCGGAACCACCGCCCCCCATACCGGCGCACCCCGCGAGGAGCGCCCCCGCGGCCATGGCCACGACCGGTATCCGGGCAGCACGAAGTGTCAGGATGGGCATAACGGGTCCAATCGATGGGACTGTTGAAGAAGCTAGGAGAAGCGACGGGGAGTCAGAACGGTGGGGACGGGGGCGTCAGACCCGGATGATCTGCGGGCCCAGCAGCGAGTAGCGGTTGGCCTCGGTCAGCGGGAGCCCGGTGTCCGTCACGATCGTCTCGAAGTCCGACACATCGGCGAAGCGGCAGAAGCTGACGGCCCCGAACTTGTTGTGCACCCCGGAGAACACTCTGCGCCGGGACACCTTGACCACCCGCGCCTTGACCTCGCTCACCGCCGGATCGGGCGTGGTGAGCCCGTACTGCCGGGAGATGCCGTTGGCGCCGATGAACGCCAGGTCGATGACGAAGCCCGAGAGCATATGGGTGGCCCAGTGGTCGACGGTGGCCATGGTGCCACCGCGCACCCGGCCGCCCAGCAGCAGCACGGTGGTGTTCTCGCGGGTGGCCAGGCCGCTCGCGGCCGACAGCGAGGCGGTGATCACCGTGAGCGGACGGTCCCGGGGCAGGGCCTCCGCGATCAGCTGGGGGGTGAAGCCCTCGTCGATGAACACGGTCTCGGCGTCGCCGAGCAGATCCGCGGCGGCCGCCGCGATCCGCGACTTCTCCGGGACGTGCATGGTGGTGCGGAAGGCGAGGGTGGTCTCAAAACCGGCGCTCTCCACGGGATACGCACCGCCATGGGTGCGCCGTACAAGACCGTGGTCCTCCAGCACCCGCAAATCGCGCCGCACGGTCTCCTTGGAGACCCCGAGGTCCGCGGCGAGCTTCCCGACATCGACGGACCCCGCGCGCCGGGCCGCGTCGAGGATCTCCCGACGGCGTTCCTCCGCGTCCACACCGCACCTCCTGCCTGCTGCTGACTTGCGTGGCAGTTTTACAAACGGGCAACACGGCCGCCAGTGGCGGCACAGGGCGGATCGTGCCCGGCTGCGTCCGTTGCAGGACCGTTGTCTTGCCTGGTGGGCCAGGGTGCGGGGAGCGGTGGTCGCACGGTGGGGTGACCGAAGACGCGCCCGGCCTGCCCGTTCGCTGCCCGTTTCTGGAAAATGGGCATGAACGGAGCCCGGCCGGGCGTGTTCAGAGACTAGGGAAAGCCCGTTCGGGCATGTGCTAGGAGGCTGAGAGCGCTCCGGAGGCGTCGAGGATGCGGCTCGCCACATTGACGGAGTCGACGAGCGGGTGCACGGCGAGCGCGCGGAGGGCCGCGGCGCGGGCGGCCGGGCCGTGCGAGGTGGCCGCGGCGATCGTGGCACGTTCCACGGCCTTGAGGACAAGCATCAGCCCGAGCTGGTCCGGCGCCACGGGCCCGGCGGCCAGCGGGCGCGCCCCGCCCGCGTCGACCAGACAGGGGACCTCCACCACGGCGTCCGCGTCCAGACCGGGGACCGCTGTGCGGTTGCGCACGTTGAGGATCAGCGTGGCGCGCTCGTCGCGGGCGATGGCCCGCATAATGGCGAGCGCGATCCGGTCGTAGCCACCGCCGTCCAGGTCGCAGGAGTCCCGCTGCCAGCCGCCGCTCGCCTCCCGGCTCTCGGCCATGTACGTGGCCTCGCGCTCCATCCGGGTCCGCTCCCACAGCTCCAGGGCCCCGGCCCCGGCGGCCCCCTCAGCCGTTCCCGCCGCCGCGGCCTCGGCGTAGAAGCCCGCCTGCTGGTCGCGCAGGAACTCCCCGCGGGTGGCCGGGGCCTGCCGGATGGCGCTCACCGCCTCCCGGTTGAAGTAGTAGTAGTGCAGATACTCGTTGGGCAGGGCGCCCAGCGCCTGCAGCCACGGCGCGCCGAAGAGCTTGCCCTCCTCGAAGGACTCCAGGGCCGCGGTGTCCGCCATCAGCTCGGGCAGCCGGTCCCGCCCGTCCACGATCACCCCGCGCAGCCAGCCCAGGTGGTTGAGGCCCACATAGTCGTAACTGGCCCGCCCCGGGTCGGCGCCCAGCGCCCGCGCGGCGCGGCGGCACAGCCCGACCGGGGAGTCGCAGATGCCGATCACCCGGTCGCCGAGCACCCGCTGCATCGCCTCGGTGACCATGCCGGCCGGGTTGGTGAAGTTGATGACCCAGGCGTCGGGGGCCACGGCGGCGATCCGCTCGGCGATCTCCAGCGCCACCGGCAGGGTGCGCAGCCCGTACAGCACCCCGCCGGCGCCCACCGTCTCCTGGCCGAGGACGCCCTCGGCCAGCGGGACGCGCTCATCGCGCGCCCGGCCGGCCAGGCCGCCGACGCGGATGGCGGAGAAGATGAAGTCGGCGCCGCGCAGCGCGTCGTCGAGGTCGGTGGTGGCACGGACGGCGGGTGCGCCGGGGCGGCCGGCGGCCTGTTCGGTCAGGACGGCCCCGATCGCGTCCAGCCTGCCGCGGTCGGTGTCGAACAGGACCAGTTCGGTGCAGCGCCCGGCGGCGTCCCCGCTGTCGTCCAGCAGCGCCCGGTACACCAGCGGCATACGGAATCCGCCGCCGCCCAGCACAGTCAGCCTCATACGGTCACTACCTCCACACCGGCCTCGCGGAACACCTCGAGGGTCGCCGGGTCTGATGTCTCGTTGGTGATCAGGGTGTCGATCTGCTGCGGCCCGCAGATCCGGGCGAGCCCGGTGTCGCCGGGGAACTTCCCGGCGGTGACCAGCAGCACCACCTCGCGGGACGAGGCGAGCATGGCCCGTTTGACGGGCACCTCCACATGCGTGCTGTCCAGCACGCTTCCGTCGGGCAGCACCCCGCTGGCGCCGAGGAAGAGACGGCCGACGTGCAGCTGGCGGATGTTGGACTCGGTGAGGAAGCCGACCACGGACCGGTAGTTGCTGCGCACCTGTCCGCCCAGCAGGATCAGGGTGACCTCCGGGTCGTCGCGCAGCTCGTCGTAGATGGCGAGGTTGCTGGTGACGATGGTGACCGGGCGGCCGCGCAGCAGCTTGGCGAGCTGGAGCGTGGTGGTGCCGATGTCCAGGAGCACCACGTCCCCGTCGGCGATCAGCCGGGCGGCCCGCCGGGCGACGGCTGTTTTGTCGGCCAGGTCGTCGACCGCCACCTCGCCGAAGGGCCGCTCCTCGTCCGGCTGGGGGGTGGCCACCGCGCCGCCGTAGACCCGGGTGAGCCGGCCGGCCCGGCCCAGCTCGGTCAGATCCCGGCGGGCGGTGGCCTCGCTGACCCCGAGCCGCTTGGCGATCTCGCCGATCGGCAGCACGCCCTCGTCACCGAGGATGCTCAGCAGCTTCTCGTGCCGGGTCTCTCGCAGCATGTCGGCAACCTACTCCACGTGAGCGGGTTTGCGCGAGTGTGACCGACCTCTTGCATTCATTGGCTGGGCCATGCAAGGTGTCGCTCACGCAGATCACCCCTGCGCAGCATGACCAAGACATAGAGAACATCTCTGCGAACACCTCGCGAACACCACGAGAACACCGCGATGAACAGGAAGGGCGCACCGGTGAGCACTGCCGGAACCGCAGATTCCATCGACCCGCTGGCCGCCCTGCGCGCCCCCGGAGACCCCGAGCACGACGTCTATCTCACCGGCACCGTGTTCCTCGACATCATCTTCACCGGCCTCGACCACGCCCCGGTGCGCGGCACCGAGACCTGGGCGCGCGGCATGGGCTCCAGCCCCGGCGGCATCGCCAACATGGCCACCGCCCTCGCCCGCCTGGGCCTGCACACCACCCTCGCCGCGGCCTTCGGCGCCGATGTGTACGGCGACTACTGCTGGGAGTCCCTGGCCAGTGGCGAGGGCGTCGACCTCGGCCACTCCCGGCGGCTGCCCGGCTGGCACTCGCCGGTCACCGTTTCCATGGCGTACGACGGCGAGCGCACCATGGTCACCCATGAGCACCCGGCCCCGCCGCCCGCCACCCACACCACACCGCCGCCCTCCCGCGCCTGCGTCACCGCCTTCGAGCCGGGGCGGCAGGAGGACTGGGTGCGCCAGGCGCATACCCAGGGCAGCCGGATCTTCGCCGACGTGGGCTGGGACGACTCCGGCCGCTGGGACCTGGCCGCGCTGCCCGACCTCGCGTACGCCCACGCCTTTTTGCCCAACGCGGCCGAGGCACAGCGCTACACCCGCACCGACACCCCCGAGCAGGCCGTACGGGCGCTGGCCGACCTGGTGCCCATCGCGGTGGTCACCCGGGGCGCCGAAGGCGCCGTGGCCATCGACTCGCTCACCGGGGAGAGCGCCGAGGTGCCCGGGCTGCCCGTGGCCGCGCTCGACCCGACCGGGGCCGGCGACGTGTTCGTGGCGGGCTTTATGACCGGCACTCTCGCGGGCTGGCCGCTGGCCGAACGGCTCGCCTTCGCCAACCTCACCGCCGCCCTCTCGGTCCAGCACTTCGGCGGCTCGCTGGCCGCCCCGGGCTGGGCGGAGGTGGCCGCGTGGTGGGCACTGACCTCCCAGGCCGCCGACGACGGCGCGGCGTGCGGCGAACTGGCGCACCGCTACGGGTTCTTGAACGAGCTGATCCCGGCCGGGGTGCGCGAGTGGCCGCGCCTGCGGGCCCTGCCCACCATCGGCTTCCGGGGCGCGTGACGATGCCCGCGGGCCCCCGAAACGCCTGATACGTCTGAAGGAGTGCTTCATGGGATTCCCCAGTACCGGCTCGCGCCGGATACGCCGGAGGGCCGTGCCGGTCCTGCTCACCGCCGGGCTCGCGCTGGTGGCCACGGCCTGTGTGCCGGGCACCGACGGATCGCAGGCCTACGGCCCGGGCAACGGCCCCGCCGTCGCCGTACCGGACCCGGCCAAGGCCGGGAAGGTCACGCTGACGGTCTGGGACCAGGAGATCCGGGGCGGCACCAACGGGGAACTGCAGCAGCTCAACAAGGAGTTCGAGCGCAAGTACCCCAATGTGAGGATCAAGCGGGTGGCGCGCAGCTTCAACGATCTGAAGACCACCCTCAAGCTCGCCCTCTCCGGCAACAACCCTCCCGATGTGATCCAGGCCAACCAGGGCTACCCGGACATGGTGTCCTTCGTCCAGGCCGGGCTGCTCGCCCCGCTGGACAACTACGCCGGGATCTACGCCTGGAACACCCGCTACCCGAACACCCTGCTCAACCTCAACCGGGTCTCCGCCGACGGCACCGACTTCGGCACCGGCCGGCTCTACGGCATATCCCAGACCGGTGAGTACGTAGGCATCTACTACAACAAGGACGTGCTGGCGAAGGCCGGCGTCGAACCGCCCAGGACCTGGGGCGAGTTCACCGCGAGCCTCCCGCGCCTCAAGGACCGCGGCAAGCTGCCCATCCAGTTCGGAAACCTGGACAAGTACCCGGCCATCCACACCTTCGGCGTGCTCCAGGACCAGCTCGCCGCCGCCGAGGTCCGCGACACCGTACTCGGCCGCGGCACCGGCTTCGACACCGCCGCCACCAAGGGCGCGGCGGCCACCCTCGCCGACTGGACGAAGCGCGGCTACCTCCCCAAGGGCTCCAACGGGCTCGGCTACGACGACGCCGCCAAGAAGTTCTCCTCCGGCGACGGCGGCTATCTGCTGACCGGCACCTGGCTGCTGGCCGACCTGAAGAAGGCCATGGGCGACAAGCTCGGCCTGATGGTCCCGCCCCCCGCCTCGGCCGGCGGCGCCCCCGTCACCACCGGCGGCCAGGGGCTCGCCTGGTCGATCACCTCCCGCTCCAAGCACCCCGAAGTCGCCGCCGCCTACCTCGACTTCATCACCAACAAGCACGCGGCCGATGTGATGACAGAGAACGGCGTACTGCCCGCAGTGCCCGGAGCCGCCGCCGAGCGGGTGGACCCGGACACCGTGGACGGGCAGATGATCGCCGGATGGAAGCGGCTGAGCGCGGCCGACGGTCTTGTCCCGTACCTCGACTACTCCAGCCCCACCTTCTTCGACACCATCACCGCGGCCCTCCAGGGCGTCATCAGCGGCAAGACCTCGCCCGAGAAGTTCGCCACCACCCTGCAACAGGACTACGGCGCCTTCATGAAGAAACAGCGTGAGCGCCACGCGGCCACCCCCGCCCCGGCGGAGCCGAAATGAAAAACCCTCTCTCCGCGGCCGCGTACCGGCGGCGGGCGCCGGGCGAGCCCCGCGCCATCGGCTATCTCTACATCCTGCCCGCCCTCGTCCTGTACGCAGCCTTCCTGCTCTACCCCTTCGGCCAGTCGGTCTGGCTGTCGTTCGTGCACTGGGACGGCCTGACCGTCGCCACCCCCGCGGGGTTCGACAACTACCGCGACCTGTTCACCGACCCCGCGCTGCGCGCCCCCTTCGCCCACGCCCTGCTGCTGCTCGTCTTCTACTCGGCCCTGCCGGTCGTCATCGGGCTGCTGCTGGCCGCCCTGATGTCCCGCGCCCGGGTCCGCGGTATGACCTTCTTCCGTACGGTCCTCTTCCTGCCCCAGGTCCTCGCGCTGATCGTGGTCGGCGTCGCCTGGCGCTCGATCCTCGCCCCGGACGGGCTGCTCAACGACACGCTCCACGCGGTCGGCCTCGGCTCCCTCGCCCGCCCCTGGCTCGGCGACTACGACTGGGCCCTGCCCGCCGTCGGCATCGTCGGCACCTGGGTCGGCACCGGTCTTTGCATGGTCCTCTTCCTGGCGGGCGCCCAGCGCATCCCGCGCGAGCTGTACGAGGCGGCCCGGATGGACGGCGCCGGGCCGGTGCGGGAGTTCTTCTCCGTCACCCTGCCCGGGCTGCGGCCGCAGATCGCGGTCGCGCTGACCCTGACGATCGTGGCGGGGCTGCGCAACTTCGACCTCATCTACATCACCACCAGCGGCGGCCCCGGCAACTCCACCTCCGTACCCGCCTACGAGGTCTACCACCGGGCGTTCGAGACCAACCAGGTCGGCTCGGCCGCCGCCGTGGGGGTGGCCCTCACGGTGCTGATCTTCGTCCTGACCGTCACGGTCTCCCGGCTCGTGGAAGGGCGGCGGTCATGACCACGCGCCTCGAACGCACTGTCACCTACGGCATCCTCGCCCTCTTCTCGGTCATCGCGCTCACCCCGGTCATCGGCATCCTCTCCACCGCCTTCGGCTCCCAGGACTCCCTGGACACCGGCTTCTCGCTGCCCGAGGGCGGACTGCACTGGAGCAACTTCGCCGACGCCTGGAACCGCGGCCACTTCGGCACCTACCTCGGCAACTCGGTCCTGGTGACCGTGGCCGTGGTGGCGGCCACCACCGTGCTGGCCGTACTCGCCGCGTACGCCTTCGGGGTGATGCGCTTCCCCGGCTCCACGGTGCTGTTCTACGTCTTCGTGATCGGCCTGACGCTGCCCCAGGAGGCACTGGTCGTACCGCTCTACTTCGATCTGCGGTACGCCGAGCTCACCGACACCTACTGGGCGCTGATCCTGCCGCAGACCGCGCAGTCCCTCGCCTTCGGCGTCTTCTGGATGCGGACGTACTTCCGGGGCAGCGCGCGGTCGGTGATCGAGGCGGCCCGGATCGACGGCGCGAACACCTGGACCACGCTGTGGCGGGTCCTGGTGCCCATGGGCCGCCCGGCCATCTCCACCATGGTGGTCATCACCTTCATGTGGACCTGGAACGAATTCCTGATGGCGCTGGTCATGGTCAGCGACGAGGCCCACCGCACGGTCCCGCTGGGCCTGGCCTTCTTCCAGGGGCAGCACAGCTCCGACGCGGCGCTGCTCGCGGCGGCCTCGGTGCTCATCGCGCTGCCGGTGGTGGTCGTCTATGTGGCCCTGCAGCGCCGGTTCATCGAGGGCATGCTGGGCGGCGCGGTCAAGGAGTGACCACTTACGGAAAGGAGCGCGGCCGGTCACAGGTCGGGGGTGCGGCTCACCTCGCGGCCGCGCCGCGCCACGGCCCGGGCGAAGACCACGGCGTCATGGACGGCCGCTCCGCCCGGGTCGTTGTTGAAGTACGCGTAGACATCGCCGCGCTCGGGCCAGGCGTCGGTCACCCGGCGCGCCCAGGCGGTCAGCGACTGGTGGCTGTAGCGCGGCGCGGGCCTGGCCAGCCCGTGGTGGAAGCGGACATAGCCCCACCCGGCCGTGCGCCACAGCGGGGTCACCGGCCGGGAGGCGGCGTCCGCCCAGCACAGCGCCGCGCCCCGGCGCTCCAGCACCCCCCGGATCTCGTCGGTCCACCATGAGTCGTGGCGGGGCTCGACGGCCACCCGCGTCCCGGCGGGGAAGCAGCCGAGCGCGGTGTCCAGCAGCCCGCTGTCGACGCGCAGGGTGGGCGGCAGCTGCAGCAGCACGGGGCCGAGCCGGTCGCCCAGGCCCTCGGCGTGCGACATCAGCCGCGCGACAGGCTCCTCGGGGTCGCGGAGTCGCTTGATGTGGGTGAGATAGCGGCTGGCCTTGAGGGCCATCACAAACCCGGCGGGGGTGCGCTCCCGCCAGGCGGCGAACTGCTCCCGGGTGGGCAGCCGGTAGAAGGCGTTGTTGGACTCGACGGTGGCGAACCCCCGCGCGTACTCCTCCAGCCACAGCCGCTGTGGGCAGTCGGACGGATACAGCACGTCGCGCCAGTCCTTGTACTGCCACCCCGAGGTGCCGACGAGGACCGTCATGCTTCACCCGGATGCCAGGGCGGCCACTGGCCCGGCCGGTCGACCCAGTGGACCTGCTCGGGGTCGTCCAGGTCGATGTCCGGGAACAGCCGTCGCAGCCGCGGCTCGAACTCCTCCCGCTTCAGCGGCTCCCAGCCCAGGCCGCGCAGCCACACCCGCCGGTATCTGGTGTCCGCGTCGTACGCGTCCACGAAGACGAGATGGCCGGACTCGCTCGGATCCGTGGCGTTCTCCATGCTTCCAGGGTGGGCCGCCCCGGCCCGCTTGCGCGCGCCGACGCGGCCGACCGGGTCCCCGCCGGTTTGCGGACGGGGGAAACTTCGGATGGAGTCGTAAGAGCGGGGTCTCCCTGTAGTAGGGGGTGAGTCATGATCTTCGTCGACCGCGTGGACGCCGGGCGGCGGCTGGCGGCCCGGCTGTCCCCCCTGAGCGGCGAGGACCCCGTGGTGCTCGGGCTGCCGCGGGGCGGGGTGCCGGTGGCCTTCGAGGTGGCGCGGGAGCTGAAGGCGCCCCTGGACGTGATCATCGTCCGCAAGCTCGGCGTCCCCTTCCACCGTGAGCTGGGCTTCGGCGCCATCGGCGAGGGCGGGGTGCGGGTGGTGCACGACGCGATCGTACGGATGAGCCGGGCGCGCAAAGAGGAGCTTGAGGAGGTGGAGCGAACCGAGGAAGAGGAGCTCGCACGGCAGGCGCGGCGGTTCCGGCGCGACCGGCCGCGGGTCGCGGTCGGCGGCCGGACGGTGATCGTCGTGGACGACGGGATCGCCACCGGTGCCACGGCACGGGCGGCCTGCCGGGTCGCCCGGGCCCAGGGCGCGGCCCGGGTGGTGCTGGCGGTCCCGGTCGCGCCGCCGGACGCGGCCGAGGCGCTGCGGCAGGACGCGGACGACGTGGTGTGTCTGTCCACCCCCGCGGAGTTCTCGGCGGTCGGCGAATGGTACGAGGACTTCTCCCAGACCAGCGACGCCGAGGTCGTGGAGCTGCTCTCCCGGTCGACCGGGATGCCGGGTCAGGCGCATCCTGGTAAATGAAGCAGGAGGTGATGACCGCGATGGAGACGATCGTGGGATGCGACATCGAAATGGAGTTCCGTGAGCTCGGACCCCTGACCGAGGCGGTCGTCCGGCTGAGGATGCACGACGGGACCGAGATCCTGGCACAGGGCCGGGCCAACCGGAATCCCGACGACCCGGCGCAGCCGCGGGTCGGCGAGGAGATCGCGGCGGCGCGTGCGCTGAACAACCTCGCTCACCGGCTGATCTCGAAGGCGGGCGGTGACATCGAGGAGGTCACGCACGCGAAGGCACATCTGGTGATGTAGGGCGGGTCTGCCGCGGCACCGCGCCGCGGCAGAGCACCCTTCGCTCACACACCTCTCAGATCTGGACGCCCTTGGACCGGAGATAGGCGAGCGGGTTGACATCCGAGCCGTAGTCGGGGCCGGTGCGCACCTCGAAGTGCACATGCGGTCCGGTCACGTTGCCGGTCGCCCCGGACCGGCCGATCTGCTGGCCGGCGGACACCGTCTGGCCGACGTGGACGGTCAGTGCCGACATGTGCGCGTACTGGCTGTACATGCCGTCGGGGTGGCGCAGCACGACCTGGTAGCCGTACGCACCGCCCCAGCCCGCGGCGACCACCTCGGCCGAGCCCACGGCGCGCACCTGGGTGCCGGTGGCGACGGGGAAGTCGACCCCGGTGTGGTGGCCGCTGGACCAGTTGCTGCCGGAGATGCCGTAGGCGGTGCCGACGGCGTGGCTGGCGACGGGCGAGGTGAAGGATGCCGACGAGGAGGACGAGTGCGCCGCCGAGCCGGACTTCTTCTTGGCGCGCTCGCGGGCCTTGTTGGCCTGCTCGACTCGCTGCTTGGCCGCCTGCTCGGCGCGCTGCTTGGCCTGTTCGGCCTGTTCGGAGCGGTGCTTGCCCTGGTCCGTGCGCTCGGGTTGGGGGTGGGTCTGGCGCGGCTGCGTGGCGGGGGACCGGCTTGTGTCGAGGGCGAGTTTCTGGCCGGGGTAGATCAGGTCCGGGTCGCCGCCGATGACGCGGCGGTTGGCCTCGTAGAGCCGCTGCCAGCCGCCGTCCACATCCCGTGCGTCGGCTATCCGGGACAGGGTGTCGCCGCCGACCACCGTGTACGAGGAGCCGGAGGGTCTGGTGGCTGCCGCGCTCTGGTCGACGGCCTTGGTGGTGGCCTTGGGCGCGGCTTCCGGAGCGGACTCGGTCTTGGGAGTGGCCTTGGGGGTGGCTTTCGGAGTCGCTTTGGGGGCGGCCTTGGGGGCGGTCTGGGTCTGGGCGCGGCCGCTCGCGGTGCCGGGGGTGACATCCGCGGGCCGGCCGCCGCGGGTCAGCCCCGCCTTGACCGAGCAGACCGGCCAGGCGCCGGGGCCCTGGGCGTCGAGGACCTTCTCGGCGATGGCTATCTGCTGGTCCTTGGAGGCCAGATCGGCCCGGGGAGCGAAGGACGTCCCGCCGTACGCCTGCCAGGTGGACTGTGAGAACTGGAGGCCGCCGTAGTAGCCGTTCCCGGTGTTGATGCTCCAGTTGTCGGTGGACTCACACTCCGCCACCTTGTCCCAGGTGTCGACGGAGGCGGCGTTCGCCTGGCCGACGCCTATGAGGGGCAGTGCCACGCCGGCGCCGCCCGCGGTGAACGCGAGCGAGGCGCGGGAGACGCGGCGGGGCCGAGGCCGTCGGTGACGTCCGCGTGCAGCCATTGAGCTCATCCTCTCCTGACGCCTGCGAGGTGAGCTGTCGGGTTCGGGCGGGAGCTGCCCGGCCGCGCCGTTCCCGGTGCCCCCGGCACCGTGGCGCGACTTCACCCCTAGCCGTCCCGCCCGACACAGCGCGGCACGGCGCCTACCTGGTTCCCCCGCTCCTGCCGTGACAGGTCGTCGTGTCACTCCTCCGCCACGGCAGGACTCGGCGCTCCGGCGAGGGAGAGACCCGTGCATGGAATGCGCCGGGTGCGGCACAGTAAACACATGGTTTAGGTCACGACAAGGTCTCGACGGACCTGTGTCCGGAAATCGATCACGGTGATGATGAACTGTGATCCGCGTCACCACTTTGCGGATGGGGTGATTGTGACACGGAATCCGCAATGCCGAATTACCCCTGTTATGTGATTAATGCCGCCGCAGACATAAGGACGCCGACCGGGGGAAGAGGAGTCGAAGGGGAATGGACGGGGAAAGTCGGGGCACTCGGCGCGGCGGCTGACGAGCCGCCGGATGCCCGACCCACAGGAGGTTGCCCATGGCTCAGCGGTACGGCGGGACGCCCGCGAGGCGTCGACCGCCGGTCTTATCCGTATCCGTACTGGTCATCGGCGCGCTGGCCGCGGTCACCGCCTGCGGCGCCGACGAGGACTCCGGGGCGCCCGCGCCGCCCGGCGCCGCGGGTGCGTCACATTCGGCCGCGAGCGCCGGCCGGCCCGGCGCCGCCGAACCCGGCGGGCGCGCGCATGACTCCGGCCGGGCCTCGACCCCCGCGAAGGCGCCGAGCGCGGCCAAGCCGTCCGTCGCCACCGAGGGTGCCTCCGGTGCCCCGCCCGCCGCGCGCCGCATCTGCGCCCGGGATCAGCTGAAACTGTCCGTCGGCCGGATGGATATCGGCGCGGGCAATGTCTATGTTCCCCTGGCCTTCACCAATACCGGTGAGGCCAGTTGCACGCTGACGGGCTTTCCGGGCGTTTCCCTGCTCGACACCCCCGGCACGGCTATCGGCGACCCCGCCGCCCGCCGAGGACCGGCGCGGCCCACGGTCGTCCTGAAACCTGGCGACAGCGCCTACGCGAGTCTGCACACCCTCAACAAAGGCCTGTCCGACAAGCCCTGTTGGCGGACCGCGTCCGAAATTCGCGCCTACCCGCCGGACTCCTACCGCTCCATGAAGACGTCGGCGCGCTCCCTCCAGGTCTGCGGTGAAGTATTCGAAGTCACCGCCCTCGAGCCGGGCTCCCAGCCCTGACCCGGAGCGCCACGGCCGGGCGCGGAACCGCAGCCCCCGCCCGTGCCCGACCGGACGCGCCGGAAATGAATTGGCCGGGAAGCGCGGCCACCTGACGCCCCCGGGTGTCCCAAAATCTTGATGGGCCCGACACCCACTGGCCCCTTTCGCCCTTCCGCAATCATTATCGGGTGGGCCACCATGTGAAGAGGCCTCGCCTGAGCCGGCGCGGAGCGTCTAGAGGGGACGATGTCATGGAGCGAGCGGCCACGGGGGTCGAGACGGAGTTGGTGGACCTCTCGGGAACAACGCTCGAAGAACTGGGCGACAGTGAGGAGTTCACTGTCGCGACCCAGCGGTTGCTCGATCTCGTACAGTGCCCGCCGACACTCGCGAACGCGGCTTCGTCGGGAGCCGGCTGTTGATGGAATCCCGGCGTGGAACGACAGCATTCACCCCACCAAGAAAGGCGGCCATGCCGGCGGACTATTCAGCTGGCCCTCCCTCCCCTCTCCCGACCCCGCACCGCAGCCGCCCGCCCGCCGCGCCCCCGATGAGCCGCCACCACCGACTGTCCACCGTGTGCTTCAAGGAGTTGGCGCACGGCGGTGGGGGAGTGTCCGCGATCGCCGAGTTACGGGCGGGCCAGCGCAGCCGTCTCATGCTTCTGCTACGCGCGTTGACCGACCTCGCCTCCTCCCACCCTCGGATCCCAGGGCCGCTGCCCGCGCCGCGGGTGGCGTGGGAGCTGCTGATAGAGGCCGAGCGGCGCAGCCCGCCGAGCGTGGCGCACCTGCTGCTGCACCCCCAGGTCGGCGCCTGGCTCAGCCGCTGTCTGCGCAGGCTGCGCGGTGTCGCGGAGGAAGCCGGGACGGAGGCCGACGAGGTCCCGCTGTGGCTGGAAACCGGCTATCTGCATAGCGTGGCCGCCTCGGCGGCCCTCCTCGCGGGGATCGACTTCCGGATCGTGGTCGGAGTCCGCGACGGCGGGGTGATGCTGCCGGCACTGGGCTTCGTCGACCTGGCGGGCTGTGACTCTCCCGTTGCCGAGATCGTCGCCGACGGCTCGGGCGGCCGAGCCTTGCGGGCCGGCCCGCACACGGTGCCGCTGCCTTCCGACCTCACCCGGGACGCCAAGGGCTGGCACCCCCTGAGACGGCTCCACGGCCGGCACCCCGTCCACCCCTGCTCGCCCTACCTGGATGACGTAGATCCTTACCGGGACTTTCTGCGCCCCGCCGGACCCGCGCGGCTGAGCGAACCGGAGGCCCGGGGGTGGCAGGAAGACTTCGACAGCGCCTGGGCGCTCGTAGCCGGGCAGAGCAATGTGGATCCGGCCGGTGTGGCCGACTGTCTGATCTCCGTCGTCCCCGTGCGATACCCCGCGCGGACGGAACCTTTCAGCGCATCGTCGCCCGAGGCCTACGGCTGCGTGCTGCTCAATCCTCCGACCGATTCGGCCACCCTCGCCGCATCGTTGATCCACGAAGCCCAGCACGTCAAACTCGGCGCGCTGTTGGACCTGGTGCCCCTGCTGCATGGAGGCATGGAGGAGATCCACTACGCGCCCTGGCGCGTGGATCCCCGCCCGCTGCGCGGCCTGCTGCACGGCGTGTACGCGTTCTTGGGCGTCACGGCTTTCTGGCAGGCCCACCGGCTTGCCGTACTGGACGAGACCACGCCGAGCGCGGACTTCGAGTTCGCGCTGCGGCGTGCGCAGACCTCGCACGGGCTCCGGACGCTACGCACCCACGCGGAGCTCACCGCCCTGGGCGACCGATTTCTGCGGGGGATCGAGGACCGGCTGGCCGCGTGGCTCACTGAGCCTGTGCCGGAGGTTCCGCTGCGCGCCGCCGAAGACCTCAACCTCGATCACCGGCTGCTCTACCGCCTGCATCATCTGTCTGTGGACCCCGGCCGGACCGGGCAGTGGGCGCAGGCATGGCGGCTGGGCCGGTCCGCACCGGACACCCTTCCCCCGACCGTGCTGTGCGCCTCCCGGACGGTGGTGTCGGCGCGCCCGGCCCTGATCCGGCTGCGCCTGCGCGACCCGGACGGCTTCGCCCTGCTGCGGGAGAAGCCGGAGGAGCGCCCCTTCGACGGTGCGGACGCCCCGCCCCGGGCCGACCTCGACTGGGCCGCCGGGGACACGGCGGCCGCGCTGCGCGGCTACCGCGATCGTCTGGCCGAGCGCCCCGACGATCTCCCGGCATGGTCGGGGCTGGCCCTGGCCATGCCCCCTGGCCCAGCCAGGGAGGCGCTGGTGGACTGCCCGGAAGTCGTGCTCGCGGTGCACCGGGCACTGCGCGCCCCGGTCTACGGCGGCCCCGACCCGGTGGCTCTCGCCCACTGGATCGGGACCCGCCGCTGAACGCCGGGGCGTCGCGTCAGAACGTGTACGCCTCCAGGTCGCAGTCCGCGCGGATGCCACGGGCCGCCGCGATGGTGGCCGGGTGCTGGGCGCCCAGCACCCGTCGGAACCGCTCCAGGGCGTCGTTGTGCAGCTCCTCCGCCGACCGGCTCTCACCCAGGGCGCGCAGGTCCGCCGACAGATTGACCGCACAGGCCAGCGTGGTGGGGTGGTCCTCGCCCAGCCGCTCCCGGCAGGCGGCAAGACTGTCGGTGTCCAGGCTGTGCGCCTCTTCGTAGTCCGCCAGCGTGTAGAGATCGCTGGCCAGGTTGATGGCGCAGGTGAGGGTCGAGGGGTGGTCGGCCCCGAGCGTCTCGACGAAGACCGGCAGTGTCTCTCTGTTGAGCGCCAGCGCCTCGTCGGTCTCGCCCAGCAGCCGGAGCGTGACGGCCAGGTTGGTCGCCGCGCTCGAGGTGTAGGGATGCCGGGGGCCGAGGATGACCCGCAGATCCTCCAGGGACTTTCGCCCGAGGTCCCGGGCGCCGGCCAGATCGGCGTTCTGCCGCAGATCCATGGAGAGGTTCATCTCCGCCGTGGTGATGTCCAGGTTGGGCTCGATATAGCGCAGCCGGTAGCTGTCCAGGGCCTGCCGGGTCAGCTCGATCGCTCCCTCGTGATCGCCCGCCTTGCGACGGGCCACGGCCAGGGTGCGCATCGCGGCCACGAACACGGGTGCGTTCGGCGGCACGCTGCGCAGCGCGAGAGTGAAGGTCTCCTCCTGCATGGCGCGGGCGGCGTGGTACTGGCCCTTGCCGCGGGCATCGCTGGAGAGGTGGGTGGCGAGCAGGATCGCGGTCAGGGAGTCCTCCCCGAGGACGATGGCCGCCGTGTCGCGCGCGGACTGGTGGATCTCCTGGGCGAGCACGAAGTCGCCGACGGCGCGGAGCGCCAGACCATAGTCGTTCGCGGCGGCCAGCGTGTACGGGTCCTCCTCGCCGAAGACGCGCAGGGCCCTGGTCCATCGGTCGTTCTCCAACTCGACGGATCTGGCGTAATCCCCCTGGAGCCGGGCGCTGTTGGCGACCGCGCCCATGGTCGCGATGGTGTCCTCGTGGTTCTCGCCCGCTTGTGGATGGGCGCGCAGCAACTCCAGGACCCGGTCGTTGAGCTGTCGGGCCTCCTCATAGTGGCCGAGCGCGGTCAGCGCGTGGCCGAGAGTCCGGGACGCGGTCAGCGTCTCCAAGCTGTCCTCGCCCAGCGACTGGCGCCAGGTCTCCACCACCTGCGTGCCGAACTCGCGGGCACCTTGGTGATCCCCCCAGGCGAACAGGAAACTGATCAGGTTGCGCACCATCTGCCGCACCCATTTGTCGTCGCACTCCATCGCGCGTGAGGCGCGGACGTGCGACAAGAGGTCGGCATAGCGCGGCCAGTTGGTGGGGGCTACGTCGTTGGGGTCGCCATAAGCGAGCAGAACGTGGGCGCTGTGCCGCATATCCGCCTGCTGCTGTGGGGACATCTGGCCCATCAGCACCGCCTGCACCAGTCGGTGCATTTCGATGGTGTTGTTCCGGTGATTGATTTTGATCAGCGCATAGCGATTGATCTCGCGGATCGCATGACCGAGCTTGATCGGGTCCTGAAGCACTTCTGAGAGTTCGGGGGAGAGGGAGACTCCCCGGACCCCGGAGAACAGCCGCCGCGAGATCGGCTCCGGCGCGAAGAAGGAGCACACCTGCAGCAGTTGCAGGGCTCCGGGATGATGCTCCGCGAGCCGCCTCAGGGACATGTTCCAGGCCGCCGCGACCGGTTCGGGATAGTCGACCGGGACACCTTGGGCCAGCAACTCGGCGCGCCGGGTGCTGACATCCGCCCGCTCGTCCTCGAAGACGTGCAGATACTCGTCGACCGGCATACCCGTCTCGGTCAGCCATGCGGCCGCCTGCTCGATCGCCAGCGGCAGATCGCCCAGCGCCTCGGCCACCCGGCCGGCCTGCTCGTCCGGTAGCTCCGGGCCTCGGCGCCGCAGCAGCTCGATGCTCTCCGCACGGTCGAAGACATCCACCTCGACCGTGCGGGCGGCCCGGGACCACTGGGCGTTGCGGGAGGTCACCAGGATGCGGCCGGGGCCGCCGTTGGGGAAGAAGGGCCGTACCGTATCCAGTTCTTCCGCGTTGTCGAAGACCAGGAGCCAGTCGCGGCAGGGGCGGCCGGTGCGCAGCGCCTCCAGCACGCTGGGCACGGCCACATTCGACTCCAGGCCGACCTGCAGCCCCAGCCGGTCCGCCAGCTGCACCAGCGCCTGGCGGATCTGCTCCGGGCGCTCGGCCGGGATCCACCACACCGCGTCGTAGTCGGAGGCGTGCTGGTGCACGTACTCCAGGGCGATCTGCGACTTGCCCACGCCGCCGAGCCCGTGCAGGGCCTCGGGGAGCACGGCGGCCGTGCCCTCGCTGCTCAGACGCTCGTGCAAGGTGTCGAGCAACGCTTGTCGCCCGGTGAAGTTGTTGTTCCGGGGCGGGACGTTCCCCCAGATGGCCGGGGGATCCCCGGCGCGGCGCTCCTCCACGGCGGGCAGGGACCGGGCAGCGGTCACGGGCACAAAACTTCCTCTCTGGTGCTCACCCGCCGCGCCCGGCGTGCCGTGCGCCGACGGGGGTGATTCGTCCTTTGCGGAGGACGACTTGGATCGGGACGAAAAGGAGTCAGTCACGGCAACCGCCTCGGGGGTCGAGCTTCCCCCATTGGGGTGATTTTCCCCATTCGGTGGGTCTTCAACTGGATTGTGTCGGTGTTCCCCCGACCGGCCGAGCGCCTGGTGCGCAAGCACGCGCGCGTGGAACGTCCGCGCGCCCTCCAGGTAGGGACCGGAGAGCGCCTGGTAGACCTGTTCCTGTACGCGCATGTAGGGCAGCAGCCGCTCGGTCTCGGGAAGGTCGGGCAGCGCCTCCGAGGGGTGGTTGAGCGCGTCCCGCAGTACGTGCAGGGGTTTCCAGCGGCGGCCGAGCCGGTCCAGGACGCTGCGCAGGATGTACAGCGACTCGTCGCGCATCCCGGCGGACAGCAGTAACTCCCGTACCCCCTGGTGGAATTCGTAGCCGACCCCGGTCTCGTCCATCGGGTCGGTCGCGCCGACCTTGCGCAGCAGTCCGCCCAGCAGGATCTCGGCGAGATCGCCGGGGCTGCCCTGCGGCTCGTGCATGCCCTGGACGAACTCCATCACCGGAATGTTCAGCGGCGCCGCCGCCAGCCGGGAGGCCAGCTTGAAGGCGCTCGGCGACGCGGTGGCGCGGAAGCGGAAGACGCGGTCCCGGGCGGTGGGTTCCGGCTCCCGCTCCCAGCGCTCGGCCGGTACCCCCGGCAGCAGCGCGAGCGTGTGGCGGCCGCGCGTGGACGGCCGGGTCACCAGCTGCGCCCAGCGGTGCAGCCATCGTGCTTCGAGCTCCAGCACCGGGACCGGCGGCTCGCCTCTGGGCCAGGGGGTGCCGTCGGCGCTCTGCCAGGTGGCGTTGGGCGCGCCCGGCTCCGGCACGCGCACCCGCACGCGCTCGGGCATCAGCCCCGTGTGATGCCAGCGGCTTTGATTCAACGTGTGCAGGACGGCGACCGTGGCGTACCGCGCCCAGCGCGCCAGTGCCAGCTTGCCCGTCTCGTCACCCCACGCCGCGCCGATGCCGTCGGTCAGAACCAGCACGGTCCGCCTGCCGCGGGGCGCGATGCCGTCCACCGGCGAGCGCCCGCCGTCCCGTCCGCCCTGTCTGCCCTGTCTCGGGGCTGCCCCGTCGTGGTGGCCCGCCGGGTCCGCGGGGAGCGGATGGTCGAAGTTGATCCGCTGCACGCGGACCGTACGGAACGCGCCGGTGCGCTCGAGGACGGTCACCAACTGGCTGATCGTCTGCCGCCACACCACCATGGAGCTGCTGCTGTCCACGACCAGGACCACGTCCATCCAGCGCTCCCGCACCGGCACGCAACTGGGCAGCCACAGCCCGTCGCGCGCCGCCCGCTCGGCCGTGGTCTCCTCGTCGATCTCGACCTCGACCGGCGAGGGCGCGGTGCGACGCAGCGGCCGGAGCGCTCGGGACAGGGCGCGCTCGGCTGTCGGTGGTGAGACGGGGGCGAGCCGGGGGACGGGGGTGACGATATCGGCGGCGATCGCCTGCCCCGGGGTCTCGCCGGACGGGGCCGGGACGCCGACGAGCTCCACGGGACGCGGTGCGGACAGGACCAGGTCGCCCTCGGGCTCCCGCTCCTCGTCCTCACCGCCGGTCGGCGAACTCTGCGGCGGGTCCAGAGCGCGGGCCGGATCCTGCGCGGGGGGCGCGGCCGAGGGCGGGGCTGGGGCGGGGCGGCCGGCCTCGTGATCGGTCTCCGCGCTGCAGATCGCGAGCCATAACGCGTCGGCGAGCTGCTGCCAGTCGAGGTCCGGCCGACGGTGCTCAGAGGACCTGCCGCCTGGGTCCTGTGTCATGTCGGTCCTGCTGCATCCAGCCGGTGCCAGACGGCGTGCAGTAGCTCCTCCCACTCGGGACCCGGACGATGGGCCTGAGACGTCACCAGATACACCGCGTTGAGCAACTGGTCGGCCGCCAGCCCGCCTTCGAGGCGGCTGCGTTCAAGGAACATCTGGATGAGTTCCAGGGCGCGCGGATCGTCCGCCCGGCCCAGGTGTGCGGCCACGATCGCGGCGAGCCGGTCGGCGTCCGGGTCGGGCAGCCGCAGTTGCAGACAGCGGCGGAGAAAAGCGGGCGGGAATTCCCGCTCGTCGTTGCTGGTGATGACGACGATGGGGAAGGCGCGGCAGCGCACCCGGCCGGAGGCGATGACGGCGCTACGGTCGGGGTCGTCGGTGAGCACCCGGACGGCGGGGCTGCGGCTGCGGATTCGCACCAGTTCGGGAATGGCGTATTCGCCGGCCTCGAAAATGTCGAGGAGGTCATTGGGCAGATCGATATCGCTTTTGTCGAATTCGTCGATGAGCAGGACGCGGGGCAGCCGGTGCGGCAGCATCGCCGTGCCCAGCGGGCCGAGTTGGAGAAAGCCCCCGATGTCCTCAGGCCCGGGCTCGGGGTGATCCTGGTCCGCCGCCTGCCCGGCCGCCGCGGCGTGAACCCGGCCGACCGCGTCGTACTCGTACAGGCCCGACCGCAAGGTGGCGCGGGTGGTGATCGGCCAGCGCAGTACGCGGCCGAGCCCCAGCTCCCTGCTGATGCGGTACGCCAGCGTGGACTTGCCCGTCCCCGGGCGGCCCGTGACCAGAAGGGGACGGCGCAAAATCAGCGCCGCGTTGACGACATCCGCCTCTTCCGGGTCCGACCGCATCCCCAGGGGAGCGGCGCCGAGCCGCCGGGCGGCGTCCTGCTCGTCCTCGGGCGGCGCGGGCGGCTCGGTGGGCGCCTCGCCTTCTCCGTTCTCTAACAGCTCGCTCGTGGACGCCCGTTCCTCGGCCTCGATGCCGTCGGCGGGGCCCGCGGAGACGCCGTCGAAGGTGCGCCACGGTGGGGGCGGCGGAAGGATCTCTTCCAGGCTGACGTCGTGCAAGGGACGTCCGGTGCCCTGATAGATCCACCATGGGCGGGGGATGCCCGATGACGTCGGGCCGACGCGGGACGTAGCGCCCGGATCACCGCCTGCGTGACCGTTCTGCCGCTTCGTAGGCCCTGCGTCGGTCATCGACTGCCCACCCCCTCGTCCGGCCCCGCCACTCGCCCTTGCGTCCCTACGGGACGGGTCGGGTCGTCCCAAACGAGCATGACATGTTGACCAAGGTGCTGTTCCCGCTCCGCGGATCCAATCCCTTGGGCCTCCAACCGCAACTCTGTCACGGCTTCGCGGAGCCGTGCCAGGTCCCCGTTGGCCTCGACGGGTTTTTGTCTCAACTGATGGACCAGGTGCGGGTCTCGCGGATGGCGCCGATCCCAAATGACGACGGGGACGCCCGCCCGCCATGCCGCGGAGGCCTGCCGGTTTCCCTCCTGGCTCACGCCCGGCGGCGCGTTCAGCACCAGGGCGAACACATGCTGGTCGGCGTTGAGCCGGGCCATCAGGGCGCTCGGGTCACCGGAGTGCGGACTGTCCTGATCCGGCCCGTCGACGACGAGCTGCCGGGACCGCTCCGGCTGGGAGCTGAAGGTCTGCCAGCGCTTCTTCCAAGGGCGGTACCAGTGCCTCTTCTGGCTGCGCTCCAGGCTCCGTACGACCACCGGGTAACTTGAGCACAGCGGGGTGGCGAAGTCGCTGTCCAGCTCATCGCGCCACATATGCACCGGCAGATGGAGGTCCTCGGCGCTCAGGACGAACTCCAGGTGGATACTGCGGGCGTCCTCCCACTCCACCACGGCCTCGTGCACCAGGTCCTGTACGGCGCGCTCGGCCGTGGCGGCCGTGACGTTGCTGGCCGGGCCGCGGACCGGATACCAGCCTGTCGGGTCGTAGGCGTGCCACGAGGAGAGCTCGTACCGGCCGGGCTCGTCCTGCGGCAGCAGCTGGATCACCAGATAGGCGTCGATCGACTCGGCGGGGGCGGCGTGTCCCACCTGCTGCCGCAGCGACCTCAGCTGCGAGGTCAGCGACAGCCCGCGCGCCCGCTCGTCCGCCCAGCTCCGCAGGCGGTCGGCCAGCTCCAGCGGCCGGGCGGAGGCGGCCAGGTACTCCACCAGGGCCAGGCCCGGCGGCAGGCCGTCCGGCCGCGCGTTCATCCGGCTCAGGGTCTCGAAGGCGTGCCACGGGCCGGTGACCGGCGGTACGTCCTGCAGCGGCCCCGCCGCGCCCCGGCACAGCCGCGCCAGATGCGCGACCTCAAGCCCCTCCAGCAGCGAGCACAGCCGCTCGGTGGCGTCCGGGGGCAGCGCCGGACGGGCTGTCATCTGCTCCATCACCGAGTCGAGTTGATCCATGGCGGTCGCGTCAGACGGCGCCAGGATCGCCAGGGACTCGCGCAGCGCCCACATGGCGCGCTCGTTGTCCAGACATTCCTTGGCCAGCTCCACTAAGAAGTAGTCGGCCACCCGGTGGTTGCGGACGGGCAGAGCCGCGTCCAGCTCCCTGGCGACCAGTTCCAGACACAGCGCACGAGAGTCCGGATCCATCAGACACCTGAACTCCCTCAGCGCCGTGACGAGATGGTTGACCGATTTCAGGCCGCCTTCCCCCGTGGCCGCCATGCATGACCTCCCGCGCCCCCATCACCGGTCCCCGCCGCCGGTGATCTATGCCGGAGACCCTGCCACAGGCGGTCCCCGCCCGGCCCGGACTCCGGACCAACTTGTATGCCCGGAACTCTTCATCTGACACCCCGTGAGGCGCCGGAGTCGCGCCCGTCACAGCGTGGCGCCCGGTACCGTGGCACCTCGCCGGGGCTGCCAGACGGTCACCTGAGGCCGATCTGAGACAGGCGCGCGATCAGCTCCGCGGTGGCCGGGGCGTCCGGCGCGATGACCTCAAGGACGTCCGCCAGGTCGTCCCACGCACCATACGCCTCACAGGTGCGCAGCAGGGCCAGGGCCTCGGCCCGGCTCGCCGACTGCCTGGCCACCTGTGTGCCGACGCCCGGCAGTTCGTCCAGCAGCTGCTGCCAGCTGGCCGGGGAGGACAGCCCGGGGACGGCGAGCAACAGGTCGGTCAGCTCGCCCAGTTCGCGGATCCTCAGCTTGCGGGGGGCGGCGGGGCGTGGCGTGGTGGTCACGGTGGTCGGCTTCGCGGTGGTCGGCCTCGTGGCGACCGTGGGCAGTCGGCGGAGGAGTTCGAAGGCGAACGCCGCCGCGTGCCGGGAGGCCACGGGCTGCCAGTGCTCGTCGTGCGCCTCGTCCTTGTCGGCGAGCAGATCGGAGATGCCGCGGATCACCAGGGCGTCGACCTGCCGGTTGACATACGCGCCCGCCAGGAAGCCGAAGCCCTCCATGTCCACCGCCACCGCGTCGCCCGCGCCCGCCGTGAGCCGGCGGCCGACCTCCGAGCGCTGGTGCGCCACCACCCGGCCGCCCGCCGCGATGGGCTTGACATGGGCCCTCGGGCGCGGCGCGGCGTCGCCCCCGGCGGGCCGGATTGCGCGCTGCCACTTGTCGTCGACCGCGACCATCCTGGCCAGCTGGACCAGGTCGTACGTCGACTGATGGGTCTTCTGGCGGGGCAGAAAGGCATCCTCGGTGTCCTTGCCGGTCTCGTAGTCGTACACCGCCTCCGCGGCCACCACATCCCCCAGACCCACGTCCTTGCGGCCGCCCGCCACCCCGACGAACAGCAGGGTCCGCGGGGCGAAGAGCGCCGAGGCCCGCTCCACCAGGGCCGCGGCGCCCGGGTTCCCCGGGCCCGTCATATGGATCGCGACCGAGGTGCCGGGGCGGCCGGCCTCGCGGAAGACGCCCACCTCGAACAGGGATCCCCGCTCGGCCGCCACGGTGCGCAGCTCCTCCAGATGCGCCCGTACGGCCCGGTACTCCACCTCGAGCGCGGTGAGGATGACCGCCTCCGCCCGCGCGCCGCCCTCCGGACCCCCGTCCCCGTCAGACCACACCTTGTCCCCCTAGGTCGCGCATGTCCAAGCGGTCCCATGGTGTCAGGTGGTGTCAGGGCCGGTGCAGATCCGCGTACAGCACGATTTGCACCGTCAACACCGCGATCAGCAGGGTTTCGGCCACCGAGATCGCGACGAGCGGTGCCTTGGCCGGGCCGCTGGTCCAGTAGACGATCAGGGCGGCGATCGGCGCCACGGCGAAGAGCAGCAGGTCGGCGGCGAGTTGCAGCCGCTTTCGGGAGATCCGGCGGCGGTCGTCGCGGTGGGCCGTTTCCCAGCCGAAGACCCGCGTCCGGTCGGGGGCCAGCGTGGCCAGCCGCGGGTCGAGGTCCTGGCGTATATAGCGGCCGATGGCCGAGATCTTTTCGTCGTTGACCAGATAGGTCCAGCCCAGCAGCACCGAGGCCGGGGGCAGCAGCAGAAGCAGTTCGGGCCGGCCGCCGCCTTGCAGCGAGAAGGTGATGATGGCCGCCATGGAGGCGAGCGTCGCGTAGAGCAGATTGTCCCGGAACCCGATACGTGCCCGCTGTTCCTCCTTCACCTGCTCGTATTCCACGATGAGCAGCCTGCCGACGACGGCTTCCTCGTCCCGTGACACACATCCCCCTCGACGAGCTCTCGCGCCCTGATGCCCCGGACCACCGAGCGTAACCGCAGACGGCCGACGGCAGCGCATAGATTTGCCATGCACCGACGGAACGACGAAGGCGAGTTGCACCGATGAGTCTGTACGACATTCCCCTGCACACCCTCTCCGGCGAGCCCACCACCCTCGGCGCGCACCAGGACACGGCGCTGCTGCTGGTCAACGTGGCCTCCAAGTGCGGGCTGACCCCGCAGTACGAGGGCCTGGAGCGGCTGCAGCAGCGCTACGCGGAGCGCGGCTTCACCGTGCTGGGCTTCCCCTGCAACCAGTTCGCCGGTCAGGAGCCCGGGAGCAGCGAGGAGATCCAGACGTTCTGCTCGACCACGTACGGGGTCTCCTTCCCGCTGATGGAGAAGATCGAGGTCAACGGCGAGGGGCGGCATCCGCTGTACGCCGAGCTGACGAAGACCGAGGACGAGGCGGGCGAGGCGGGCGACGTCCAGTGGAACTTCGAGAAGTTCCTGGTCTCGCCGGGCGGTGAGGTCGTGGCCAGGTTCCGGCCGCGCACCGAGCCGGAGGCGGCGGAGGTCGTCGCGGCGATCGAGGCGCAGCTGCCCCGCTGAGCCCCGGAGGCCGGGCAACCACCGCACACCGGGCGAACGCCCCCTCACGGGCGAACGACCCCTCACCGGCCCGCGAGGAAACCCACCCTCGCGGGTCGGCCGCGTATGTGCTTCCTCAGAACCTGCTCAAACCCGTGGCCTGCGCGTTCTCGGTGGCCCGTGGCGCAAGTAGGCTCATCGCGGCACCAGCACACGTACGGGGGTACACGCGGTGGGACTCGGGGATTTCATACCTGATCCGGTGCAGCGCTTCGTCGATGACCAGGTCGAGAACGTCGGCGAGGCCATCGACGGGGCGGGCGACTTCACCGCCGACCGGCTGGACGACATGGGCTGGTCCGGCGGCGCCGACTGGCTCCGGCGCACGTCCGACTCGGCCGCGAACGCGCTGGGCGCGGACGTCGAGGAGATGGGTCTTGACCAGACCGAGGACCCCAAGCAACTCGTCCACGGCAGCCCCGACAAGCTGCGGGCCACGGCCGACCACCTGACCACCTTCGAGAACGCCTTCAACGACGTCGGCAAGGGGCTCCAAGGCGTCGGCCCCGACGCCCTCGACACCTTGAAGGGACGGTCCGTCGCGGCCTTCACCCGGCAGGTGTCCGCCGAGCCGAAGAAGTGGTACGTCGCGGCCGATGCCTGCGGAAAGGCGGCCGCGGCGCTGCGCGAGTTCGCCGAGACGGTGGAGTGGGCCCAGAAGCAGGCGGACGACGCCGTCCGCACCTACCGCAGGGGCAGGAAGGCGTCCGAGGCGGCCCGCGATGCCCAGCACGTCGAGACGTCTGCCGACCAAGCCCAGCCGTCCGCCGGTCACGGCCCCGGCAGCGCCGATATCGAGGCGGCCAAGGACATCCTCGGCGAGGCGCGGCGGCAGCGGGACACGGCACACCTCACCGCTCAGCGGGCGGTGGCAACGGCGCGCGACAAGGCCCCGCGTAAACCCTCGTACCTCCGGCGGGCGGCGGACGGGGTGGACGGGCTGCGGCTGGACGGGAGCCACTTCGTCGGCGGCGTGGTCAAGGGCACGGCGGGCCTTGTGAACTTCGTCCGCTCCCTGGACCCCCTGGACCCCTACAACCTCACCCACCCCGCCGAATACGCCACCCGCCTCAATGACACCGCCGCCGGTCTGCTCCGGATGGCGAACGACCCGAACACGGCGCTCAAGGCCATGTGGGACTCCTTCGAGAAGGACCCCGCGGAGGGCCTGGGGAGACTGGTGCCCGAACTGGTCGGCACCAAGGGTCTCGGGGGTGTGCGATCGCTCGCCACCGCCGGCAAGGACCTCGCCAGGATCGCCGAACGGGTGCCGAGCAGGGGCTGGAAACCCAGCAGCTGGAAGTGGAAGTCCGGCGGCCACGCACAGCTCAAGAAGGACGGCGCCGCAGCGCACAGCGTCCCCGACCACGCCAAGACTCACGGCTACACCGACCCGGTGGACCTGGCCACCGGGAAGATGTACCTGCCGCAGACCGATGTGTCCCTGCCGGGCCTGCTGCCGCTGGTGTTCCAGCGCAGGGCCGAGTCCGGCTACCGCGCCGGGAGGTGGTTCGGCCCCTCGTGGTCGAGCACGGCCGATCAGCGCCTGGAGATCCTTGACCGGGGCGTCGTCCTCGTCGGCGCCGATGGACTGCTGCTGTCCTATCCGCACCCCGCCCCCGGTGTGCCGACGCTGCCCGGACTGGGCCCGCGGTGGCCACTGGAGCGCGCCCCCGGTGGCGACTACACCGTCACCGACCCGGACACCGGCCACGTCCGGCGCTACGCAGGACCCGAGGGCGTGCCGCCCGGCGCGGACGGCGAGGCGCCGCTGACCGAGATCTCCGACCGCAACGGTCACCGCCTCACCTTCACCTACGACACCGACGGCACCCCCACCGGCATCGTCCACGACGGCGGTTACCACCTGACGTTCGCCACCGAGGGCGGCCGGATCACCGCCCTGCGCCTGGGCGAGACCGAACTGGTCCGCTACGGTTACACCGACGGCGATCTGACCGAGGTCACCGGCTCCAGCGGCCTCCCGCTGCGCTTCGAGTACGACAGCGACCACCGGGTCATCGCCTGGGTGGACACCAACCGCCGACGCTACGAGTACGTCTACGACGAGCGTGACCGCGTCATCTCCGAGGGCGGCACCGAAGGCCATGTGTCACTCGTCATCGACTACGACGGTGTCGACCCGGACACCGGCCACCGCGTCACCGCGGTCCGCACCCCCGAGGGGCACACCACCCGCTATCTGGTCGACGACCGCTGCCGGATCGTCGCCGTCACCGACCCGCTCGGCAACACCGTCCGCACGGGGCACGACCGCCACGGCCGCCCGCTGGCCCACACCGACGCGCTCGGGCACACTACCCGTTACGCCTACGACGAGGCCGGCCGCCTGGCCCGGCTGACCACACCGGACGGTCACACCCGCACCATCGCCCGGAACCGGCTGGGGCTGCCGGTGGAGATCACCGATGCCGACGGGACGGTGTGGCGCCACACCTACGACGAGCGCGGAAACCGCACCGCCACCACGGACCCCGCAGGCCACACCACCCGGTACAGCTACGACGAGCGCGGCGCCGTGACTTCGGTGATCGACGCCCTGGGCGGGACCACCCGGGTCCGCTGCGACCCGGCCGGGCTGCCGCTGGAGATCATCGACCCGCTGGGCGCGACCACCACCTACCACCGCGACGCCTTCGGCCGCCCGACCACCGTCACCGACCCGCTCGGCGCCACCACCCGCCTGGAGTGGACGGTCGAGGGCAGGCTCGCCGCGCACACCGACCCGGGCGGCGCCCGGCAGAGCTGGCGTTACGACGGCGAGGGCAACTGCGTCGCGCACACCGATGCCCTGGGCCGGGCCACCTCGTACGAGTACACCCACTTCGACCTGATGGCCGCCCGCACCGGGCCCGACGGCGCCCGCGTCGAGTACGCCTACGACACCCGGCTGCGCCTCACCCGGGTGACCGACCCGCAGGGCCTCACCTGGACCTACGAGTACGACCCGGCGGGCCGCCCGGTGAGCGAGACCGACTTCGACGGCCGTACGTCCACCTACCGGTACGACGCCGCCGGCCGGCTCGTCTCACGCACCAACGCCCTCGGCCAGACGGTCGACTTCACCTGGGACCCCATGGGCCGGATCGTGCGCAAGGTGGCCGACGGCCGGGTCACCACCTTCGGCTGGGACCCGGCGGGCCGGCCGGCGTCGGCCGAGGGCCCGGACGCGCAACTCGCCTTCCACCGCGACCTGATGGGCCGGGTCAAGTCGGAGCTGTCCGGCGGACGGGTCCTGGCGCACACCTACGACGCGCTCGGCCGGCCCGTCCGGCGCGTCACCCCCTCCGGCGCGCTGTCCTCCTTCGCGTACGACGCCGCCGGCCACCGCACCACGCTCAAGGCCGGCGGCCACACCATCGCCTCCGCGTACGACGAGTCCGGCCGCGAGACCACCCGCCGCATCGACCGCGCCGCCACGCTCACACAGGTCTGGGACCCGGCCGGCCGGCTGGCCGAGCAGGTCCTCACCAGCCACCCCCGGCCCGCCGAAGAGGCCGCCACCGTGCAGCACCGGGAGTACACCTATCGCGCCGACGGCCATCTGACCGGAGTCGCTGACCAGCTGCGCGGCGCCCGCGGCTTCGAACTCGACCCGGCGGGCCGGGTCACGGCCGTGCGCGTGGCCGGCGGGCGGGGCGAGAGCTACGCGTACGACGAGACGGGCAACCAGACCTACGCCTCCTGGCCCGCGCCGTTCGCCTCGCACTCCGATGCCACCGGCCCCCGCACGTACACCGGCACGCGTGTCACCCGCGCGGGACGTGTCCGGTACGAGTACGACGCGGCGGGCCGGATCACCTTGCGGCAGCGCAACAGGCTGTCGCGCAAGCCGGACACCTGGCGCTACACATGGGACGCGGAGGACCGGCTGACCTCCGTCACCACCCCCGACGGCACCGTCTGGCGCTATCTCTACGACCCGCTGGGCCGGCGCACCGCCAAACAGCGGCTCGCCGCCGACGGCGAAACCGTCGTCGAGCGCGTGGACTTCGTCTGGGACGGCTCCACACTCGTCGAGCAGACCACCACCGGGCAGGCCCGGCCCGAGCCGACCACCCTCACCTGGGACCATGACGGGCTCCGCCCGGTCGCACAGACCGAGCGCGTCACCGACGACATGGGGCGTCGGGAGATCGACCGAAGATTCTTCGCCATCGTCACCGACCTGGTGGGCACGCCCCGCGAACTCCTCGACGAGAACGGCGACATCGTCGCGCGCCACCACGCCACCCTGTGGGGCGCGACCGGCCCCGGGGCGGCCGGGGAGGCGCATACGCCACTGCGCTTCCCCGGCCAGTACCACGACCCGGAAACCGGACTCCACTACAACCGGTTCCGCTACTACGACCCCGAGACCGCCCGCTACACCAGCCCCGACCCGCTCGGTCTGGCCGCCGCGCCCAACCCCGTCGCGTATGTGGCGAACCCGCACGCCTGGGTCGACCCGCTGGGGCTCTGCCCGTGTACGCCCGGCACGCGGCCGGGAGGGCGGCCGGACGGCGAGCTCGTCTTCAGCGGCCACGGCAACATCAGTCTGAACTACCTCGATCTGGGCGAAGGGGCCCAGATCACGGTCCCGAAGGGGACGAGACTCCACATGTACTGCCCCCACAGCGAGATTCTCAAGGATCCAGTGGCCAACCGCGTCGAGCTCGGCACTGAGCCGGTGGTCCCGAAATGGATCGTCGAACCGGGTGGGCGGGTCTGGAATTACTCGCTCCATCCGCCCACCGACGATCTGACGATCATGGGCAATCCGGTGACGGTGACGCAGGAGACCAGGCTCTCGGAGCTGCTGCACCCGAACATGGGCAACGTGCACTGGGCGGCGTGCCGGTCCGAAATATGGTGAGCGGGGGCCCTCGGGCCCCCGCTCGGGCGCCGGGCCCTCAGCCCCGCTCAGCGCTCCGCGGCGAACGCGACCAGCCAGGCCAGCGGGGCGTTCCAGTTGATCGCCACCTCGTTGGTCGAGTACGAGCCGATGTCGTCGATGTAGCACTTGGCCGCCGCACACCCCGGCAGCTTCTCCTGCGCCACCGGGTCCTGAAGGGCCGAGTCCGGACCGCCCGCGAGCGACCCGGCGGGCGGGTTGGGCAGCGAGGCGTCCGCTTGGTGGGCCCAGAAGCGGTGGTGCTGGTTGTGGGACGCCTGCTCGCCGTAGCCGGACACATAGGACTGGCCGAGCGCGTTGCGGCCGAGCAGATAGTCCAGCGTCTCCAGCGCCCCGTCGCGGTAGCGCCGGTGGCCGGTGAGCTCGTACGCGACGGCGATGACGGTCGCGTTGTTGCCCACCTGGCCGTTGGAGCCCCACACATAGCCGTCCTCCGGCAGCGGCACCGCGTAGCCCTGGCGGGACATGGCGCCCAGATAGCCGTCGGCGGCCGAGACAACCGAGGCGCGGACGCGCGCCCGGTCGTCGGCGGCCAGGCCGTTCGGGACGGTGGCCAGGGTGATCCGGCCGAGTGCCGCGGTGTCGGGCCAGGCGAAGCCGAGCGGGGTGAAGGCGTCGGCCGAGGTGTGGAAGGGCGAGGAGATGACCGCGTCCCGGTACGGGCTCTCCCCGGTGGTCGCGTACAGCTCGGCCGCCGCCCAGTAGAACTCGTCGTCGACCCGCGTGTCCCCGTACGCCCCGCCACCGGTGCCGTCCGAATCCGGGGCCAGCACGTTCGGGTTGGCCTTCGCCGCGGTCCAGGCGCGGCGGGCGGAGGCCAGACAGCGGGCGGCGAAGGTCTTGTCGTACGGTGCGAACACCCGGGCACACTGGGCCGCCACCGCCGCCAGGTTGAGTGTGGCCGCGGTCGACGGGGCGTGCAGCTCGCGCGGCTGGGAGTCCTGCTCGGGCCGGGTGGGCAGACCGGTCCACTGCGCGTCATGGATCTTGTGGAAGGCCATGCCCGCCCGCGGCTTGCCCTCCGGGATCTGCATCCGCATCAGGAACTCCAGCTCCCAGCGGGCCTCGTCCAGCACATCGGGGACGCGGTTGCCGCGCTCGGGCACCCGCAGCGTGGCGTCCCCGAGCGCCGACGCGTGCCCCGAGCGCTTGGCGCGCTCGAAGGAGTTCACCGTCTGCCATACCGCGATGCCGCCGTTGACCACGTACTTGCCCTGGTCACCGGCGTCGTACCAACCGCCGCGGACATCCCGGGAGTAGTCGCACACCCCGGTCTGGCACGGGACGCTCGTGTCCCCCTTGTTCGGCGCGATACCCAGGTGTCCTGCGGGCCGGGCGTATGACGCCCCCGCCAGCGACGCCTGGATCGGGATGCCGCTGCGCTGCTGGTAGAAGAAGGACATCGCGTCCGAGCGCAGCCCGTCGTACAGATCCGCGCGGATGTCGAAGGGATGGCTCGCCCGGCCGTCCACGGTGAGCGTGTAACCGGTGCCCGTGCCCTGGTACGAGGAGAAGTCGACCAGGTGCGTGGCGTCGCCCGAAGCGGTGTCGGCGCCGTGCACGGTGGTGGTGCCGGAGGCGGCCACCGCGCCCGTGGCGTCCCGCAGCTGCCAGGACAGGGCGGTGGTGGCGGTGGTGACGACGGTGGCGCGCTTGGGGCCGGAGGGCAGATATCCCAGCTGGTTGACCTGGACGGCGGAGGGCGCTGCCGCGGCGGCTGGGGTGGCCGAGGTGGCCGAGGTGGCCGGAGCGGCGATCAGCAGCAGCGCGCCGGCCAGCAGAGCGGCGGCGCCGCGGGCGCCGCGCGGACGGGGGCGAGCGGGCATGGCGGACCTTTCTGTCGCGGCCGGTATCCGGCCGGCGCGGGTGTCGGGCGGAGGTGTTTTGGGCGTGAGGGTCAGGAGCGGAAGACCGTGGCTTCCTTGGCCGTGGCGCCGATGCCGTTGGCACCCTTGAAGATCCGCTGGCCCCAGCTGGTGAGGGCGGCCGGATCGAAGTTGGTGGTCATGTCGAGGTATTCGACCCCGCCGCTGTTGCCGCTCCAGGACCAGCCCAGACAGCCGAGCCCGAGCGACTGCGCGGTTGCCATGATCGCGTCCTCGTCCGGGTTGCCGTCGGAGTGGTTATGGCCGAACTCGCCGACGACGATGGGCAGTTTGGCGTTGACGAAGCGGGTCAGATAGTCCTTGACCTCGGCCGCGGTGTCGAACACGCCGTACATGTGGATGGAGAAGACCGTGTTGCGGTCCGGGTCGGCGGCCAGCACCGAGGCCGCGTTGTCGCGCATGGTGAAGGTCCAGTCCTGGCCCCAGTTGGGGGCGTCGGCCATCAGCGCGTTGTGGATCCCGGCGCCGCGCAACTTCGCGATGGCGGCCTTGGCGTCCGTGGTCCAGGCGGCGGCGTTGTTGTTGCCGTACGGCTCGTTGCCGAGGTTGACGACGACGTAGTTCTCCTGACCGGCCAGGGCGGAGCGGACACCGATCCAGTAGTCGGCGGCGCGGGCGAGGGTGACCGCTCCGCTCTGTTCGCCGTAGCCCGTGGTGTCATGGGCCTCCAGCACACAGATGAGCCGGTTCTGCTTGCACTGCGCGACGACGTTCGCCACATCGGCCGTGTCGTTCTTCGTCCAGCGGTCCCCGGTGCTCAGCACCACGCGCACCGTGTTGGCCTTCAGGGCCTTGATGTCGGACAGGGCCTTGGTGGTCCTGGTCGCGTACCAGGTGTGGGCGTGGTTGACGCCGCGCATCACGAAGTCGCTGCCGTTGCCCTCGACCAGGCGGCCGTTGCTGACATGTAATCCGGTGGCCGCGTGGGCGGGCGGAGCGAGGGCCAGGACGGACATCAGGACGGCGGCGATGGCGCCGAGTGCGGTGCCGGCGCGGGTGGGGCTGCGCATCATCGACTCCTGGGGGTGCTCGGGGCCCGGTCCGTCAGACCAGGGGTCAGCAGCTTGGTGAGCGCGGGGTACCAGCGCGCGGCTATCTTGTTGTCGCCCGTGGCGTTGGGGTGCACCCCGTCGTAGGTGTCGGTGGCCGTGGAGAAACCGCTCCACTGGTCCACCGCTATCACGGGGGAGCGCGATGTGCTCTTGGTGGCCGCCCATCCGGGGATCTGGGCGTTGAGCGCCGTCACCCGGGCGGCGCACTCCGGACATGAGCCGGGGTTCATGGGGAGGATCTGCGCCACGAGGACCTTCATGTTCGGGTTGCTCTGGCGCATCTGGTCCACGAGCGTGCTGTGGGCGGCCAGGATCCGGTCGGGGGCGATATTGCTCCAGACGTCATTGGTGCCGAAGTGCATGACAACGATGTCCGGATGCGTGGCGGAGAGCCAGCCGGGCAACTGGTTCTGCTGGGCCACGGCCGTCGCCAGGAAGCCGCCGTGGCCCTCGTTGTCGCCGTCGTACGGCACCCCGCAGCCCTGCGGGCCGAGCGTTCCGACGAAGTCGACGGAGGTGTAGCCGGTGCTCTGCAGCTTGTTCCACAGCACCGCCCGCCAGCATCCGGGCGAGCCGGTGATCGAGTCACCCAGCGGCATGATGCGCACCGGCGCGGCGGTCGCGGCGGCCGCGGTGTCCGAAGCGGTAGCCACGGTGTCCGGTGCGGCGGTCGCGGTGTCCGGTGCGGGGCCTACGGGCCGCAGCGCGGTCAGGGCCAGGGTCAGCGCCGGGATGGCCAGGAGTGTTCTCAGAAGCCTCGTTCTCCGCACGGCCGTTCCTCCTCGGCTCGGTGGGGGTATGGGAGCGCTCCCAATCGTGTGTAACCACGTTGCTGAGGTGCGTCAAGAGGCTGGGCGGATGAGAGTGACCGGCCGGTGACGGCCGGTCAGAGTCGTCAGATCCCCCGGGCCAGGGTGCGGCGCGCCGTCTCCGCCATCGCCTCGTCCACCATCCGCCCCTCGAACAACACCGCGCCCTCGCCCCGTGCCTGGGCCGCAGTCACCGCCGCCACCAGCCGCTCGCACCGCGCCAGCTCCTCGGCGTCCGGTGAGAACACCTCGTTGACCACCGCCACATGGGACGGGTGGATCACCGTCATCCCCTCGTACCCCAGCGCCCGGTTCTGCTCAGCGAAACGCCGCAGCCCCGCGAGGTCCGCGACATCCGCCCACAGCCCGGCCACCGGATGCGGGCTGCCCGCGGCGCGCGCGTCCAGCAGCACCCGGGCGCGCAGTGGATGGGTCTCCTCGCCGCCCGGGCTCCAGCGGTAGCCGACCGCGCGCTCCACGTCCCCGCCCGGGGGGGTCAGCGCGCCCAGGTGCGCCACCCGGCCGGCGGCCCGCCCGATGTCGTACGCCTCGCGCAGCCCGCGCGCCGTCTCCAGCAGTGGCACCAGCGCGATCCGCCCCTCCGGCAGGCCCGTCTCGCGTTCGCACCAGGCCAGCAGCCGGTCGGCGATCCGTACGTCGTCGGCGCAGCGAACCTTCGGCAGCACCACCCCGTACAGCCCCGGGCGGGCCACCGCACGCAGGTCCTCGGCCCCCGCCCAACCCGACCCGTGATCCAGAGGGTTGATCCGTACGAGCAGCCGCATCGGCCCCGGTGTCCGCGCCGCCCGCTCGACGGCCTCGGCCACCGCCTCCCGCGCCGCCCCCTTCGCGCCCTGCGGCACCGCGTCCTCCAGGTCGAGGATCGCCGCGTCGGCGCCGGCCGCCTCGGCCTTGGGCAGCCAGCCGGTGCGGCTGCCCGGTACGAAGAGCAGCGAGCGCAGCGGCTCGCGGTCCGAGTCCCGGTCGTGGTCGATGGAGTGGTCAGATGACACCCTGGCCCTCCAGCTTCGCCAGCCGCTCCCCGTCGATGCCCAGCCACTGCCCGTACACCAGGCCGTTGTCCGCGCCCAGCGCCGGGCCGGTGCGCCACACCGCGCCGGGGTTGCGGCGGAAGTGCGGCAGCGCGGCCTGCATCCGGACCGGGCCGAGGTCCGGATCGTCGACGGTGACGACGTCCTCGCGCTCGGCGTAGACCGGGTCGGCGACGATGTCCGCCGCGCTGAACACCCGGGAGGCCACCACCTCGGCGCGTTCGAAGGCCGCCAGGCACTCGTCCGCCGGGCGCGCCGCCACCCACGCGCGCAGCGCGTGATCCAGCCGCTCCCGCCCGGCGTGCTGCGCCTCCACGGTCGCGTACTCCGCCTCGTCCAGGCCCAGCAGCCGCACCACATTGAGCACCGAGCGGGTGGTCGCCGAGGTGACCGTCAGCCAGTCGCCGTCGCCGCTGCGGTAGGTGTTGATGACGGCGGCGGGCGCGACGGCCAGCTGGTTGCCGGCCCGCTCCGGGGCCGCGCCGAGCTGGTCGTACGCGATGATCTGCCACTCCACCAGCCGGAACAGCGGCTCGAAGAGGGCCAGGTCGATCCACTCGCCGTCGAAGTGCGGATCGGTGTCGCGGCGGTGCAGCGCGGCCAGGATCGCGAACGCGCCCATCAGGCCGGTGACCGCGTCCCCGTGCGAGAACCCGGTGTGCACGGGCGGCCCGTCCGGGAATCCGGTCAGATGCACCACCCCGCTGCGGGCCTCGCCCATCTTGCCGAACCCGGGGGCGTCGGCCCGTGAGGAGGTCGCGCCGAAGCCGGAGATCTGCAGCAGGATCGCCCGGGGGTTGACCGCGTGCACGGCCTCCCAGTCCAACCCCCAGGCGCGCAGCCGCCCCGCGCGCAGGGTCACGATCACCACATCGGCCCAGGCGATGAGGTCATGGGCGATCCGCCGCCCCTCCTCGTGGTGCAGATCCAGGGTGACGGAGCGCTTGTTGCGGCCCGCGACCTTGAACCACAGCGGCACACCGTCGCGCCGGGGCCCCATGGCGCGGGCCGCGTCGCCCGTTCCCGGGGGCTCCACATGCACCACATCGGCCCCTTGGTCGGCGAGCATCGCCCCGGCGAGGGGGCCCGCCACGACGTGGGCGAACTCCACCACCTTCAAGCCGGTCAGCTGTCCCTGCTGTCCCTGGGGCGCGCGGCTGTCGTTGTCCATACGGTCCATACGGCTCAGGCTGCGGGGTCGGCCATATGCAGGTCCAGCAATGAACGGGCATCAATTCATGCGGATCTTGCAAGGGTTCGCTATGCTTCGCCGTCCTCCCAGAAGACCCCGTCGGGCAGCCCATGACCCGCGTCGCGGAACTCCTCCAACTGCTCCAGAAAGCGGCGCGCCCCCGGTGGCAGCGCCCGCCGCGCCGGAAGCACCACATGCAGCCGCCGCTCCACCACCGGCTCCACCAGCGGGCGCCGCACCAGCTTCCCCGGGGGCACCAGCGGATGCACCAGGGCGGGCATCGCGGACACCCCCAGCCCGGCGGCGACCAGTCCGCCCACCGTCGCCACGCTCGACGCCTCCGCCGCCGGGTCCGCCGACAGGCCCGCCTGGGCGAAGGCCGCGTCCGTCATCCGGCGCACGCTGGAGTCCGCGCCCACCGCAAGGAACGGTTCGCGGCCCAGGTCCGCCCAGCTCACCTCGGGCTTCTCGGCGAGCGGATGGTGCTCGGGGAGTACGGCGTCGAAGCGGTCGCGGACCAGCGGGCGCAGCCGTATCCCGGCCGTGCGCCGGGCCACGGTGGACACGGCGAAGTCCGCGTCGCCGTCCACGACCCGCTCGAGCACCGGGCGTTCAAGCCCGTCCAGCAGCCGTACGGTCACCTCCGGGCGCCGTGCGCGGAAGGCGGAGATCACCGGGGGCAGCAGCACGGCCGCCACCGAGGGGAGGGTCGACAGCGCCACCTTGCCGCGCTCACCGGAGACATAGCGCCCCAGCTGCGCCAGCCCCGCCCGGTGCGCGGACAGGATCTGGTCCGCGATGCGCAGCGCCTCGGCCCCGGCCGGGGTCAGCTGCACATTGCGGGTGTCGCGCTCCAGCAGCCGCATGCCGAGTGTGCGCTCCAGGTCCGCGACGGCGCGGCTCAACGAGGACTGGGACACATGCATGTCGGCCGCCGCGGCGGTGAAGCTCGCGGCGCGGGCCACCGCGGCGTAGGCCGCGAGCTGGCGCAAAGTGACGTCCATCATGAAGCGGGAGAGTAGACGCGACAGGCGCGCGGGGGAACTGTTGCGCTAAACGCATAGAGAGATCTGTGTTCGATGCTGGACGCGGATCTTTCGCCGCTCGGAAACTCATCGGCAACGCGTCCGAGGTAAGAGAAAGCGAGCGGGCCATGTTGGCAGCATTGGGCTTCTGCACGATCGGCGGCTTCCTGCTGCTCACTATGACCAAACGGGTCTCGGTGCTGGTTGCTTTGGTCCTCACCCCGGTGATCACCGCGGTCATCGGCGGATACGGGGACGATCTCGGCCCGATGGCGCTGGACGGGCTGTCCAAGGTCGCGCCCACCGGGATCATGATCGCCTTCGCGGTGCTCTACTTCAGCCTGATGGTCGACGCAGGCCTGTTCGAACCGCTGATCCGCGGCATCCTGCGGATCGCCCGCAGAGACCCGCTGCGCATCACCGTCGGCACCGCCGTCCTGACGATCTGTGTGGCGCTCGACGGGGACGGCGCGTCGACCTTCCTCATCACCATCTCCGCCATGCTGCCCGTCTACCAGCGCCTGGGCATGAGCCGGCTGGTGCTCGCCGGAGTGGTCGCCCTCGGCGCGGGCGTGATGAACATGGTGCCGTGGGGCGGCCCCACCGCCCGGGCGGCCGCCGCGCTCAAGCTGGACACCTCGGATGTGATCACCCCGCTGCTGCCCGCCCTCGCCGCGGGCATCGCCTGGGTGCTGCTGGCCGCGTATCTGATCGGCCGCCGCGAGCGGCGCCGGCTCGGGGAGCTCGACGCGCCGCGGGCCGAGGCGGCGGTGGTCGGCGACGGCCCCGGTACGCCCCGGGTGGCCACGCGGGCCGGCACCGCGCTGACGGTCTTCAATCTGCTGCTCACCGTCACCCTGCTGACCTGCCTGGTGCTGGAGGTCATGCCGCTGCCCGTGCTGTTCGTCCTCGCCTTCGTGATCGCGCTGCTGGTCAACCACCCCGGCTGGGAGGAGCAGCAGGCCCTGCTGGAGAAGCACGGCAACAGCGTGGTGCTGGTCACCACCATGATCTTCGCCGCGGGGGTGTTCACCGGCATCCTCACCGGCACCGGAATGATCGAGAAGATGGCCCACGCCATGGTCGAGGTGATCCCCGACAGCCTCGGCGGCCATCTGCCGGTGCTGGTCGCGGTCACCAGCATGCCGCTGAGCCTCGTCTTCACCCCCGACGCCTACTACTTCGGCATCCTCCCGGTGCTGGCCGGCACCGCCGACTCCTTCGGCACCGATCCGGCCGAGGTCGCCCGCGCCGCCGTCCTCGGCCAGATGACCACCGGCTTCCCGCTCAGCCCGCTCACCGCCGCCACCTTCATCCTGCTCGGCATGAGCGGCGTACAGCTCGGCGAACACCAGCGGTTCATCTTCCGCTGGGCCTTCGGCACCACGCTCGTGATGACCGCCGCCGCCCTGCTGACCGGCGCGCTGCCGCTGTGACCTCACCTTCAGGAGTACCCGTGCCCAGACCCGTACGCCGGTCGGCCGCGCTCGCGCCGCTGCTGGCCGCGGCGCTCACCGCCGCCCTCGTCCCGGCCGCCACGCCCGCGCCCGCCGCCCCCCGCGCCGGGCTCCCCTCCTACATCAGCGCGCTGAGCTCCGTACGGTACGAGGGAGTCGGCGACGACCTGCTCACCGCCGGGCTCGGCTTCTCCGGGCTGCGCTCCGCCACGCCGCCCGCCCCGGCCGACCCCGACCGGCCCACCGCCGCCGAGCTGCGCCGCCAGGCCATCTGGGCCTCCGCCGGGCTGTACGCCGGACCGGGCGGCGGCCTCGGGCGGCTGTACGGGCCGAACGTCGACCGCGGCCGCCCCGTGCCCGGCGACGGCAAGGTCGCGGGCGTCGAATACCGCGCCGTGGCGGGCAGCGGCTCACACAGCGTCAGCTTCGTCGTCCAGGTCCCGGACGACTTCGACAGGTCCCGCCCCTGCGTCGTCGCCGCGCCCGCCTCCGGCCTCGGCGGCGTCTACAACATGGTGGGCACCGCCGGGGCCTGGGGGCTGCACCGCCGCTGTGCGGTCGCCTACACCGACAAGGGCATGGGCCCGGCCTTCGACGATCTGCACTCCGGCACCGTCATGGCCTACGACGGCACGACCGGCCCCCGGGCGCAGACGGCGGACCGCGCCGCGTTCGACGCCGGGCTGAGCGACGCCGAGCGGGCCCGGTTCGACGCCGAGCGCCCCTACCGCGTCGCGTACAAGATGGCGCACGCCAAGACCAACCCGCAGGCCAGCTGGGGGCGCGATGTGCTGCGCTCGGTGGAGCTGGCCCTCGCTCTCCTCGACCGCGACTGGCGCCGGGGCGCGCCCCGCGCCGGCTATACGCCCGCCACCACCACCGTCATCGCCACCGGGGTCTCCAACGGCGGCGGTGCGGCCGTCGCCGCGGGCGAGGACGACCACGGCGGGCTGATCGACGCGGTCGTCGCCTCCGAGCCGCAGATGAACCTCGCGCCGCTGAACGGGATACGGGTCACCCAGGGCGGGCGCGCGGTGCCGGCCGCCGGACTGCCGCTGATCCGGTACGGCTCCCTCGCCTCGCTGCTCCAGCCGTGCGCCGCGCTCACCGAGCCCACCGCGCCCGGCTACTCCTCCCTGGACACCGCGGCCGCCCACCGCCGCTGCGCCGCCCTCGTCGGCGACGATCCACGGCTGATCTCCCGGCGCGCCGCGAAGCGTGCGGGTCCTGACGGGCTGCCCCGGCTGGCCCAGGAGGCCCTGGTACGCGCCGGATACCAGCCGCAGTCCAGCTATCTCCAGCTCGCGCACTACGATCCGCAGACCCCCGCCTCGTACGCGATGAGCTTCGCCCGAGCCTCGGTCGCCGACTCCCTGTGCGGCTACGGCTGGGCCCGCACCGACGCCTCGGGCGCCCCCGTCCCGTACCGCACCGCCGAACTGGCCGCCGCCTTCGGCACCAGCTCCGGCCGGGCGCCCGCGCCCGGGGTGCTGATCGACGAGAACTCACCGGGCGGGCCCGTCGCCGACGCCAGGTCCCAGGGCCCGGACGGCCGCCACGACTACAACCTGCGCGGCGAGAGCTGCGTCTACCGGCTGGCGTTCAACAAGGCCCCGCGCGCCGAAGGGGAGTGGGCGGCGCGGCTCGCCGAGGGGCTTGACGCCACCCGGCGCACCGGCGATCTGCACGGCAAGCCCGCGCTGATCGTGCACGGCCGCGACGACACCCGGGTCCCCGTCAACCACAGCACCAGGCCCTACCTGGGCCTCAACTCCCGCGCCCAGCACGGCGCGTCCACCGTCGCCTACGTCGAGGTCACCAACGCCCACCACTTCGACTCCACGGCACCCGGCTACGACAACCGCTACGTTCCGCTGGGCTACTACTACCAGCAGGCACTTGACCTGATGTGGCAGCGGCTGGACGGGCGCGGCACGCTCCCGCCCAGCCAGGTCGTACGCACCGTCCCCCGCGGCGGCGAGCCGGGCCACGCCCCGGATCTGACGCCCGCCAACGTGCCGGACATCGCGGACCGCCCGGCCGCCGGGGACCGAGTCAGGATCACGGACGGGACGGTACGGATCCCGGGCTGAGCCTTACAGCGCAGCCGTCACCGCCGGGCGGCCGTGGCCGGCCGCCGGGGTTCGATGACCGTGACCCCGGCGCCGGCCGCCGCCCCCATCGCCATCAGCGCCTCCGGCACCTCGTCGAGCCCGATGGTGTCGGTGACCAGCAGATCCGGCCGCAACGTCCCGGCCTCGACCATCTCCATCATCGGCCCGTACGCGTGCGCCGCCATGCCATGGCTGCCCAGCAGCCGCAGTTCGAGCGCGATGACCCGGTCCATCGGCAGCATCGGGCTCCCGGCGGCCGGCGGCAGCAGGCCGACCTGCACATGGCGGCCGTGCCGCCGCAGGCTGTTGACAGACGCGGCGCAGGTCCGCGGGGAGCCCAGCGCGTCCAGCGAGACATGGGCGCCCCCGCCGGTCGCGTCCGCGACGGCGTCCGCCGCGGACCCCAGGGTCGAGGCCGCGTCCACGCACACCTCCGCCCCGAACCGCCGGGCGAGGGCCAGGGCGCGCGGTGAGATGTCCACCGCGACCACCCGCGCCCCCGCCGCGGACGCGATCATGACCGCGGACAGCCCCACCCCGCCGCATCCGTGCACCGCGACCCATTCGCCGGGGGCCACCCGGCCCTGCGCCACCACGGCGCGGAAGGCCGTGGCGAAGCGGCAGCCCAGACCGGCGGCCGTGGTGAAGGCCAGTTCGCCGCGGATGCCGACCAGGTTCACGTCGGCGTTCTCGATCGCGACGTACTCGGCGAAGGAGCCCCAGTGGGTGAAGCCCGGCTGGGTCTGCCGCTCGCACACCTGCTGGGCACCGTCCGCGCAGGCGCCGCAGCGCCCGCACGCGCAGACGAACGGCACGGTGACGCGCTGCCCGGGGCGCCAGTTCAGGACCTCGGGCCCCACCTCCTCGACCACCCCGGCCAGCTCATGGCCGGGTACGTGCGGCAGCCGGATGTCGGGGTCGTGCCCCATCCAGCCGTGCCAGTCGCTGCGGCACAGCCCGGTCGCCTCGACGCGGATGACCGCGCCGCGTCGCGAGGGAGTCGGATCCTGGACGTTCCGGACCTCGGGCCGGTGCCCGAAGGCATCGAAGACCACAGCGCGCATGGACCCGCTCCCTCGCTCAGCCGCACATGGTGGGGGCCGTAGAACCTACACCACGTTCGACCCCGGGCGACCGGCCCCACCCACCGACGGCGGCTCCGCGCCCGGCCGGGTGCCCCAGGCGGACGGCTCGGTGCCCAGCCGGTGGGCGAGCGAACCGCCGTGGGCGACCGAGGACCAGGGCAGCCAGGTCCGCGGCAGGTCCCGTCCGTTCAGCGACACATCGCGCACATAGCGCCGCTCGTCGCTCGCACCGGGCGCGGTGACGGTGAGCGTGCCGCCCTGCCGGGTTCCGGAGCGGCCGATACGTCCAACACGGACGACCGCCGATTCGAACTGCGGGCTGGAGACGGCCAGGAAGTCACCGCCGCTCATGGTCGGGTAGAGCCCGAGCGAGGAGAAGACGTACCAGGCCGACATGGTGCCCAGATCGTCGTTGCCCGTCATGCCGTCCGGCCCGGTGGTGAACAGCGTCATCGCCGCCCGCACCACGGTCGCGGTCTTCGCGGGCGCGCCCGCCCACAGATACATGTACGGGGCGTGCAGGTCGGGCTCGTTGTTCGGGTTGTACGTCGGCTTGCCGTAGTAGTCGTACGGGGCCGAGATCCAGTCCCGGCGCGCGGTGCCCGCCGGGTCGGTGAGCAGCTTGCCGTAGGCGAAGAAGGAGTCGAGGCGCCGCTCCGTGGCGCGCCGCCCGCCCATCAGCCCGACCAGCCCGGCCGGGTCCTGCGGGACCAGCCACTGGTACTGGTAGGCGCCGCCCTCATGGAACTGGCGGCCCGCCTCCACCGGGTCGTACGGCGTGACCCAGGCGCCGTCGGCCGTGCGCGGCCGGAACTGCGCGATCGAGGCGTCCCACAGCTTCCGGTACCACTGGCCGCGTTCGGCGAACATCCGCGCGTCGGCGCGGTGCCCGAGGCCGCGCGCCATCAGCGCGAGCGACGCGTCGGCGGCGGAGTACTCCAGGGTCGCCGAGGCGGGGTGGACACAGTCGTTGTCGCCGCCCTTGTGGGCGCAGTCCTTGCCGAGCTCGAGCCCCGACGGGACGTAGCCGAGCCTGCGGTAGTGGTCCACGCCGGAGCGCCCGTTATAGGGGGAGTCGGCGGGCGGGGTGCCGGTCGCGTTCCGCTTCAGAGCTGCGTACGCCTCCTCCTCGTGCCCGGCCAGCAGGCCCTTGGACCACGCCTCGACCAGGAACGGGGTCACCGGATCCCCGGTCATGATGTTGGTCTCGCTCTCGGCGAGCGCCCACCTCGGCAGCCAGCCGCCGTCCCGGCCGATCCCGACGACCGACAGCGCCACATCGCGCGCGACCCGTGGCTGCAACAGCTCCAGGAGCTGGTTCTGCGGCCGGTAGGTGTCCCACAGCGAGAAGTTCTGGTACGGCGTGTAGTCGGTGGCGGTGTGTGTCCCGCCGTCGAAACCGGTGTAGCGGCCGTCCACGTCTCCGGCCAGGTTCGGATGCAGCTGGGCGTGGTAGAGCGCGGTGTAGAAGGCGCTGCGCCGCTCCGGGGTGCCACCGCCGATCCGCACCGAGTCCAGCTGCCGCTCCCAGGTGTCGCGCAGCTTCGCCCGCGTGGCGTCGAAGTCGTGACTGTCGGCGGTCTCCGCCGCCAGGTTCTTCCGGGCACCGTCCGGGCCGGTGTACGACAGGCCGACCTTGACCACGACGTCCCGGTCGGCGGTCGCGTCGAAGGTGGCCCATGCGCCGTTGCCGCCCTCCCCGGCCGCCTCCCGGGAGCCGGGGGTGGCGGTGGTGCCGCGCCAGGTGCCGTACGAGGAGAAGGGCCGGTCGAAGGTGGCGGTGAAGTAGACGGTGTGCTCGTCCTTGCCCGCGCAGAAGTTTCCGGCCCGCACCCGACCCTCGACGGTGCGGTCCCCGACCACGCGCACCTCGGAGTCGAACACTTTCTGGTTGGCCTTGCCGGTGTTGAACAGGACGTTGGCCGCGCCGGTGGCCGGGAAGGTGTAGCGCTGCCAGCCGGTGCGCTCGGTAGCGGTCAGCTCGGCGTCGACGCCGTAGCGGGAGAGCCCCACCCGGTAGTAGCCGGGGGTGGCCTCCTCGTCGTCGTGGGAGTAGTCGGAGCGGTAGTGCTCCGGGTCCACATCGGTCACCGGGCCGGTGGTCGGCATGAGCGGCAGCTCACCCGCCACACCGCAGCCGACGCCGGACAGATGGGTCTGGCTGAAGCCGTAGATGGTGTTCTGCGCGTAGTCGTAGCCGCCCTGTCCGCCGGTGTCCGGGCTGACCTGGACCATGCCGAACGGGGCGCTCGCGCCGGGGAAGGTGTTGCCGAAGTTCTGCGTGCCCACGAACGGGTTCACCAGCGCGGCGGGCTCATCCGCAGCGGCCGCCGCCGCGCCGGGCGGTCCGAGCAGACCGCCGAGGAGGAGTGCGGCCGCGGTCAGCGGGGTGACCGCTCTCGCCGCGCGCTTACGTATCCGACCGACCAGTGGTCTCAAGGGGGACCTCCGTTGACAACGTTGTCCGGCCATGGGTGCGTGGACCCTAGCACGGGCGCCGCGCCCGGGGGAGTACGGCGAACGAAGCCCGTGCCAGGGGCGCGAGACTCTGCTCAGCGGTTGTGCCGTTGGCCCTCCGCCAGCTGGCGGGTCGTACGGTCGGCCCCGGAGTTGCGCTGGGCCACCGCCGCCAGGCTCGGGAAGAGCCCGCCGAGCGCGCTGCCCAGGCGCAGTTCGAGCGGCGCGATGTTCACCTCGGCGCGGTCCCGCTCGATGGCGCGCAGGGTCGCCACCGCCACCTGGCGGACGGAGACCGTACGGACACCGGGGGGCGTGGTGGCGCCGGAGTCCGCGAACATCCCGGTGTCGCGGACGAACCCCGGCTGCACCACCGAGACCCCCACCCCGGTGCCGTGCAGATCCTGGCGCAGCCCGAGCGCGAAGCCGCGCAGCCCGAACTTGGACGCGTTGTAGAGCGCCGCCCCGGGGGAGGCGGTACGGCCCGACAGCGAGCCGATCATCACGATGTGGCCGGAGCCGGACGCCACCATCCGCGGTGCCAGTGCCCTGGCCAGCTGGAGCGGGGCGCGCAGATTGACCTCCAGGGCGCGGTCGACCTCGTCGGGGGCGTAGCCGAGGACTTCACCGCTGGACGGCAGCGCCGCGTTCGCGATGAGGATGTCGGCATCGGCGGCCTCGGCGATCAGGTCGTCCACCTGAGCCCGGTCGGCCAGATCGGCGACGATGGCCCGGGCGCCCAGCCGGTCGGCCAAGGGCCGCAGCACCTCCTCGCGGCGGCCGGTGAGCAGCAGCTTGGCCCCCCTGGCCGCGAGGGCGCGGGCCAGTGACTGCCCGATGCCTCCGGTCGCTCCGGTGAGCAGGACGGTCGCGCCGCCGATCCGCATGCGTGTCTCCTCCGCGTAGTGGGCTTGTCGGGGTAGTGGCCGTACGGCCGGCCCGTACCGGACGAACGGTACTGCCCTGCGGGGGCGCGGCTCATGTCAGCGAGCCGAAGGGGCACGCCGAGTCCCCCGTCACGACCGCCCGGGGTCCATGCCGCTCACCCGCGCGATGGCCTCCACCTCCATCCGGTCGCGCTCCTGCTCGGCCCCGAAGTCCACCACCAGCCGCAGGCCGTGCGGCCCGAGCAGACTGGTCAGCTCCTCCAGCTCCCGGCTGAGGGCGGGGGTGAACCGATCCTGGTCGCGCGGGGAGAACGCCACGTCAACACAGCCGCTGCCGCCGTCGCTGCCACCGTCGCGGCGGTGCACGATGGCGTCGTTGATGCCACGGAGGATGCGCAGCAGGAGGTCGTACGAATCGGGGTCCAGACGGTTCTGGAGCTCGGCCAGCCGGTGGGCGAACTGCTTGGCGCGCTCCAGGAAGTGCTCTTCGTCCATGACGCCATCGTGACGAAAACCCGTGCCATACGCGTCAGTTACAGATGATTTTACGGTCGACTCTAGATATTGCCGGTGATTGTGCTGTTCAGCCCGTACACTCGGCGGGCGTTGCCCGCGGCCACCAGGGCCGCCACCCGCTCCGCGTCCGCCGCGCTCCAGGCGCCGTCGCGGACCCAGCGGGCCAGAGTTGCGTCCAGGGCCTCGCGGAAGAGCAGCGCCCCGACCGCGTACAGCTCGGGCAGTCCGTAGGCGTCGGTGGAGAAGAGCACCTTGCCGAAGGGGGCCACCTCCAGCACCTCGGCCAGCACCGCCCCGGCCCGCGCCCCGGTGTGCGTCAGGGCCAGGCCCACATCGGCGTACACATGCGGATACACCGCGGCCAGATAGGCGGCGCCGCGGTGGTACGGATAGCCGTGCAGCAGGATCAGCGGGCACCCGGTGGGGCGCACGGCGCGGATGAAGTCGGTGAGCAGCAGCGGGTCGCAGCGGTCGAGGCGCAGATCGGGGTCGCCGAACCCGGTGTGCAGCTGCAGTGGCAGGGCGGTGCGCGCGGCGGACCACAGCAGATGGCGCAGCAGCACCGGATCGGCGAGCCGCGCCGCTTTCGGGTCGCCGCCGTCGGTGCGGGTGGCCCGGGCGGCCAGCCAGCGGTCCGCCGCCGCGCGGAGTGCGGCCGGTGCGGGCGGTGTGGGCGCGAGGTCGAGACCGTAGCGGTAGGCGGCCACCGACTTGAACCCGGCGGCGGTGAGCGCGGCCCCCTGTACGGCGCCGTCGAGCGTGGCGAGGAAGGAGTCGGCGGTCCGTGAGGCGTCCGCGACCCGTTCGGCGAGGTGTTCCAGGCGTACGATCTCGCGCGCCGCGCCCCCGGCGGCTTCGGCCACTTCCTGAGGGCTCATCAGATCCCCGGGCAGCCCGGTGTCCACCAGAAACTCGGTGATACCGGCGGCGCGCAGCAGCCGCCGGGTGGCCTCCGCCGCGCCCAGCTCGCGCCGCCGGGCCAGATAGCGCTCGGGCGGGCAGTGCGGCGGAAGGCCCAGCAGCGGCGGGCACCAGCGGCGCACCGCGAATCCGAGCTGGGTGTCGAAGTAGCTGGTGCCGGGCGCGGCGGGCGCGTCCGACTCGGTCAGATACGCCTCGAACGCCGCGGCGTCCGGCTCGCCGCGCAGCAGGCCGTGGCAGTGGTGGTCCACCAGGGGCGGGCGGGGTCGCGCCGCGCCGTGGCCGGACATGGCTCAGTACCTCCAGCGGGTGGCCGCGGCGATGTCCTGCGGGCTCGCCCCCTCGAACAGCTCGGCCTCGGCGCGGCGCACGGCGGCGATCGACTCGAAGAGCGGATCGCCCAGCGCCTCGCGGAGCGTGTCCGAGGCGTCGAAGTGTTCCAGGGCGGCGGGCAGCGAGGTCGGCAGCCGCTGCTCATGGCCCTCGTGCACCGGATCGCCGGCCACCGGAGGGGGCAGCGTCAGACCGGAGTCGAGCCCGGCGAGCCCGGCGGCGATGACCGCGCCCGTCAGCAGATACGGATTGGCCGCCTGGTCGACACACTTGACCTCGGCGTTGGCCCCGCTGGGGTCCTCCGGCGCCCCCGCCACGAAGCGCAGCGCGGCCTCGCGGTTCTCCAGCCCCCAGCACTGATACGCCCCGGCCCAGCGGGAGGGCTCAAGACGCAGATAGCTGGCGGGCGAGGGGGCGCCGATGGCCAGCAGGGCGGGCAGCGCGCGCAGCACACCGGCCAGGAACGCCTCGCTGGTCGCCGTCATACCGCACGGCCCGTCCCCGTCGCGGCACAGATCGCGCTCGCCCTGCCACAGGCTCAGATGCAGATGGCCGCCGTTGCCGACGGTGTCCGGGGTGACCACGGGCGCGAACGACGGCGCCAGGCCGTGCTGTGCGCTCACGCCCCGGATGGTCTGGCGCACCAGCACGGCGAGATCGGCCGCGCCGACCGGGTCGGCGGGCGCCACGGACACCTCGAACTGCCCCTGCGCGTACTCGGGATGAATCTGCAACACCTCGACCCGCTCGGCCTGGAGGGCGTCGAGCACATCCGCGAGATAGTCGGAGAGATCCACCAGGCGGCTCATCCCGTAGGCGGGCCCGGCGGTGGGGTAGCGCGGCTCCGACTCCGGCGCGCCGGCGGTGGCGACGACCCACTCGGTCTCGAAGCCCATGAGCACCCCAAGGCCGCGCTCCCGGGCCCGCTCGGCCATCCGGTGCGCGAACCGGCGCTGGCATACGGGGTGTTCCCGCCCGCTCACGTCGTACCGGTCCGCCGGGGCCCAGGCCCAGCGGGGCTGGGCGGCCAGCGGGGTGAGCCGGTCGAGGTCGGGGAAGAGCCGCAGATCGCCGTCGGGGCCGCCGATGTGGCGGCTGGTGGTCATGGAGTCGTCCACCAGGAAGACGTCGAAGACGGGGGACATGCCGACGCCCCACTGCGCCGCGTGTTCGAGCCGGGCGGTGGGCACGGCCTTGACGCGGGTGAGTCCGGCGTTGTCAACCCAGGTCAGCGCGGTGCCGACGATCCCCTGGGCGGCCAGCTCCCCGGCCGCCTCGCGCGCCCGTGCCCGAGCCTGTGCGCGGTGTTCGGTGTCCACGGGCGGCTCCTGTCCGGGGTGTGCTCATCCGGTCTGTTCGCGGGTCCTCGAGGTCTAACGCGCGTGGCTCACAAGCGTTACGATTGATGACATGTCCAGAACAAGTCCGGAAACCTTACACTCGGGAGCCGACCAGTGATCAAACGCAGGACCGTACTCGCCGGCACCCTGGGCCTCACCAGCGGCCTCGCGCTCGGCACCGCCGCGGAAGCGGCCCCCGCCGACTGGTCCCGGGCCGTGGTGGACTCCACCATCGCCCGCAAGCCCGACCCGAAGTCGCTCGGCGGCTGGGGCTACACGCAGGGGCTGTTCCTCTACGGCACCCACCGCGTGTACCAGCGGGTCAAGGAGCCGTCCTACCTCGCGTACATCAAGGGGTGGGTGGACACTTACGTGGACGCGGGCGGCCACATGGACCACAGCTTCAACAACCTCGACGCCATGCAGTCCGGCAACCTGCTGCTGATCCTGCACAAGGAGACCGGCGACCCGCGCTACCGCACCGCCGCCGACCAGATCCGCACCCGCATCACCACCTATCCGCGCACCTCCGACGGCGGTATGTGGCACGCCACCAGCAAGACCAACGAGCTGTGGGCGGACGGGGTGTTCATGGCCCAGCCGTTCCTGCTGCGCTACGGCATCGCGTACGGGGACGAGACCTACGCGTACGACGAGGTCAGCCGCAACCTGGCCGTGTACTTCACTCACCTCAAGGCGTCCAACGGGCTGCTCTACCACGCGTACGACGCGGACGGCGACGCCCCCTGGTCGCCCAACCCGGCCACCGGGACCTCCGCCCACCACTGGGCCCGGGCCATCGGCTGGACCGCGATGACCCATATCGAGGCGCTGGATCTGCTGCCCGCGGACCACCCCCGGCGCGCCGAGCTCATCGCCAACGTGCAGCACCTGGCCAAGGGGTTCGTCCGCTACCAGGACCGGAGCACCGGCCGCTGGTTCCAGGTGGTCGACAAGGGGAGCGAGTCGGGTAACTGGACCGAGACCTCGGCCTCCAGCATGTACACCCTGATGCTGCACGCGGCGCTGGAGCGCGGCTACATCGCCGGCGCCGACTATGTGTCCGCGGCTCGCAGGGGCTATCAAGGTGTCCTGAAGAAGGTGAAGGTCAACTCCGACGGGCTGACCGACATCACCGACATCAGCGAGGGCACCAACGTCGGGGATCTGGCCTACTACTTCGGACGCAAGCGCAACACCAACGATCTCCATGGCCTGGGCGCCTTCCTGCTCATGAACGAGCAGCTCGCGTACTGACCGCCCGCACGGTCGCGCTCCGCGGCGGATCGCGGAGCGCGACGTGAGGTGACGTGTCCGGGCGCCGGTGGCGGAGACTACTTCAGCTCCACCTGGAACACCTTGTCCGCGCCGTCCGGTTCCCCGCCGTTGTTGTCGGCGTTGGTCGTGGACAGCCACAGGGTGTTCTTGCCCGGGACGGTCTCGACGGTGCGCTGCCGCCCGTACTCGTTGATGTAGTACGCCTTCGGGGTGCCCGCGGATGTGCCGTCGACCGGGATCCGCCACAGCCGCTCGCCCTTGAGCGCCGCCATGTAGAGCGCTCCGTCGGCGTAGGTGACACCGCTGGGTGACGCCTCGCCGGTCGACCACTGGCGCTTGGGGTTGGTCATGCCGGAGGTGGAGCAGCTGCCCTCGCAGGTCGGCCAGCCGTAGTTCTTGCCCGGCTCGATGAGGTTGAGCTCGTCGTACTTGCTGTTGCCGAGCTCGGCCTCCCACAGCCGCCCCGCCGAGTCCCAGGTGAGGCCCTGTGGATTGCGGTGGCCGTAGGAGTAGACCAGGGTGCCGAATGGGTTGCCGGGGGCGGGCTTGCCGTCCGTGGTCATCCGCAGGATCTTGCCGTTGAGCGCGTTCTTGTCCTGGGCGAGGTCGGATGTCTGGGCGTCCCCGGCGGTCGCGTACAGATAGCCGTCCGGGCCGAACTTGAGGCGTCCGCCGTTGTGGTACTTGTTCTTCTTGATGCCGCTGACCAGTGTGGTGTACCCGCTCAGCGAGGAGCCGTCGAAGGTCATCCGGGCGATCCGGTTGCCCTCGGACGCGGTGTGCATGAGGTAGACGTAGTGGTCGGTGTTCCAGTTCGGGGAGACCGCGATCCCCAGTAACCCGCCCTCGCCGCTGGTGGTCACGACGTTGGGCACCGTGCCGACCTGGGTCTTGGTGCCCGACTGGGTGAGCTTGGACACCTTGAACGAGTCCCGCTCGGTGATCAGCGCCGATCCGTCGGGGAGCCAGCTGAGCCCCCAGGGGATCGACCAGCCGGACGAGACGGTCTTGATACTGGACGGTGCCGAGTCGACTCTGTCGGACGAGGCGTTGCCCGTGCCGGCCGTTCCGACCAGCAGCCCGGCGGCGAGTGCGGCGGCGGTGGCCGCCACCACGAGTTTCCGATGGCTCTTCATCGCGCGTCTCCTCCTACTGGAGCTTGTACGCCTTGAAGTTGCGGGTAAGCAGGTAAGTCGTCTGGTGAAGCTGGTGGTCGCGTCCGCGCTGGCCCCGACGCGGGGCTCCACTTGAGGGTGTGCAGCAGTCGTTCGATTGGCCTGAAGATCCTGGGTGTTCCTGGGCGGGCGACGCCGCCTTTTATGGATCGCCCGTTCGATACGTTCATGCGATTGGGTGGGACGTTCGGTGGAGCTGTTGCCGGTGGGGGCGATGGCGCTACGGTGCAGTTCTGGCCGCGAATCTTCATACCGTGTCGGCCTGCCAACAGAACAGGGAGCGGACTCCATGGCTCCCATGAACCGAACGCCCCGCGCCCGGGAAGCGGCGTGGGGTCCCTGCCCCGGCCGGGTCCACACCGGCTTGGAAAGCGTCCGGCAGGGCGGCCTCCACCGCGCCAGACCCGCCGCATCCAGCGGCGTTGACAGCAGCAGGAACCGAACACGATCGGCACCGGCCGCACCAGACGGCCGCAACCGGCTCACACCCACGGGACTCCAACCCCCGTCGCCATACCAACACGAGCCAACCACCCGACGTCGGCCCGAACCACCCAGGACGACCAAGGAAGCCCAAGTCGACCAGAGACGCTCCAGGAAGCCGTGGGCGCCTGCGGTGTGCGGTCCGCGCCGTGGGCGGCGACGGTGGGGAGGAGCGGCGGGCCCGCCGCCAGGGCCGCCGTGGTGCGGGGCCCGGGCAGCCGTTTGCGCTTCATCAGTGATTCTCCTGTCTGACCTTTGGTCATATCCATGAACTGGCTGGATATGGAGAGGTCGCGGTGGGGGAGTGACGCATGAGGTGAATCGCTGTTGAGGGGGACTGTAAAGAAACGTTCCTATCCCGTCAACAGCCCGGCGCAGGTTCGTGGTTCAGTCGCGACTCGCCGCGGTTCAGCCGCGGGAGACCCGGAACACCACCGTGCCGTGCGCGGGCACCGAGGCGCTGATCGAACCGGTCGTGGTGCTGGTCGCCTTGGACCACAGGTCCTTGAGCCCGTACGAGGACGAGCCGCCGAGCCCGATCGCGGAGGCCGTGGTGGAGATCGTCTTGGTGGACGAGTTCTCGTTGAGCAGGGCGACCGCCCGGTCGCCGTTGGCCAGTTGCTTGGTGTACACGACCTTGCCGCCGCTGGAGGACACGATGGTCGCCTGCTTGCCCAGGGTGTCCTGGTCCACCGCGATGAGGTCGGTGTTCTTCAGGATCGACTGGGTGGTGGCCGAGGCGTCGCGGATATCGCTGCCGATGAGCAGCGGCGCCGCCATCATCGCCCAGAGGCTGAAGTGGGTGCGGTACTCGGTGGCGGTCATCCCGCCGTTGCCGACCTCCAGCATGTCCGGGTCGTTCCAGTGGCCGGGCCCCGCGTACTGCGCGAGGTCGTCGTTGATGTGCACCTTGTCGATCATGCTGGACCACTTGTCGCTGATGTCGCCGGTGGTGCGCCACAGATTCCCGACCGGCTCGCCCCAGGTCCACACCTTGGGGTTGGTCTGGCCCCATTCGCAGATGCTGTACGCGATCTTCCGCCCGCTGGCCGCGAGCGCGTCGCGCATGGCCTTGTAGCGCTGCTGGGCGTCCACGCCCTGGTTATTGCAGTTGTCGTACTTGAGGTAGTCCACACCCCAGGACGCGAACTGCTTGGCGTCCTGCTTCTCGTGGTTCAGCGCCCCCGGGAAGCCGGCGCTGTTGCAGGTCTTGGTGCCGGCGCTGGTGTAGATGCCGAACTTGAGCCCCTTGGAGTGCACATAGTCGGCCACGGCCTTGATGCCGTTCGGGAACCGGGTGCGGTCGGGCACCAGGTTGCCGCCCGAGTCCCGGCTGGACTCCGCCCAGCAGTCGTCGATGTTGACGTACTCGTAGCCGACGTCCTTGAGGCCGAGCGAGACGAAGGCGTCGGCGACCCCCTTGACCATGGACTCGTTGAACGAGGGGTCGCAGTGTGTGGCGTTCCAGTTGTTGAAGCCCATGGGGGGCGTGCGGAGCAGCCCGTTGTCCAGCGCGGCGGCCTGACCGGCCCCGGCGGTGAGCGTGAAGGTGATGGCGGCTGCCGCGGTGGTGGCGGTGGCGGTGGCCGCCGCCACCAATGAGCGGAGTCTGCCGGATCGTACGTTTCCTCGCATGATCATCTCCTCCGAACGCAGCTGAGGCATCCGTGTGTGATGCATCGCGGAAGGTAGGAGGTGTGGTCTGATGAGTCAAGGATTGGTACGGGCCAGAAGATGGGTAGAGGGTGTTCGGTGACCCTGACGTGGCTAACTGCCTGCGGTTTCTGATGACTTGATGAGTGATAATCCGTCAGGTCGGAGGATAGAGATCGGAGGATTTTTGCGTCCGCCCCATTGACCCGGACCAAGTGGCTCGCAACTCTTCAACAGAACACCACCCCCGAACACCACCCCATGTCTCCCCTCGCCCGGCACCCCACAGCTCGGGGAAGGAATCCCATGAGCCGCAGACCGCGCGGACGTCTTCGCGCCTGGCTGGCCACCGCACTGCTCGCCGTCGGCACCCTCCTCTTCGCAGGCCCCGCCCCCGCGCGGGCCGAAGTCGTGCATGCGCGGCAGCAGTGGCTGCGCGACTCCCAGGCCGGACTCTTCCTGCACTGGGGCATGCGCACCTCACCCGGCTACACCAGCTGCTCCGCCTGGGAGAAGGCAGTGACCGACGGCGGCTGGAGCGCCGACTACTGGGTCCGCGAGGCCGAGAAACTGCATGCGAAATACCTCGTGCCGGCCTCCTTCCACAGCCGTCTGGGGTACTCCCGCGCCTGGCCGTCCGACATCCCCGGCAGCTGCTCCACCAAACGCGACTTCCTGGGCGAGCTGATCAGCGCCGCCGACGCCCGGGGGCTCAAGGTCGTGCTCTATATGACCGACGATCCGCAGTGGCACGACGAGGGCGGCCATGAATGGCTGGACTCGGACGCGTACTCGGACTACAAGGGGCGCGATGTCGACCTGACCACGCGCGACGGGTTCGGTGAGTTCTCGTACGACAACTTCGTCGAGGTCATGCGGAACTACCCCAAACTGTCCGGCTTCTGGATCGACAACGACAACGACTACTGGATCGACCACGGCCTCTACGAGAAGATCCGCGCGGACCGCCCCGGCTGGCTGCTGAGCAACAACAACGAAGACACGCCGATCATGGACACGGTCAGCAATGAACAGAAGACCGGCATGACCCCGGACTATGACTACCCGCAGGCGATCTGGAGCCCCCAGCCCCGGCTGACCGAGGCCTGTTTCAAGCTGCCCAGCAGCGGCGCCTGGTGGTACAGCGGCACCGACTCGGCGGTGGACCACGCGCTCACCCTCCGCCGGCTGATCGCCAACTCCGGCTCCTCCGTCAAATCGCTCATGGCCGAGACCGCTCAGGTCAACGGCCGGTTCCCGAGCAAACAGGAGGCGTTCAACAACGTCGCCAAGACCTATCTGGATGCCATCTGGGGCTCGGTCAACGGCACCGAGGGCGGCGGTTACAGCTACGGCGGGCTCGCGCCCGGGGCCTGGAACGACGGGGCCCGCGGCGTGACCACGGTCTCCAAGGCGGATCCGGATCTGCACTTCGTACACGTCCTGACCAAGCCCTCCGGCACCACCCTGACGCTGCGCGACAACGGCTACCGGGCCCAGCGGATCACGGACTTCCGCACCGGAAAGCAGCTGAATTTCAGCCAGAGCGGCGGCAAGATCACCATCACCGGAATCGCCGACTGGGACCCGTACGACACGGTCCTCAAGGTCGAGACCGACGGCAGACAGGGCCTGATCCCCGCCGACTCCATGACCGCGAGCGCAAGCTCCTCGGCGAGCGGACACCCGGCCTCCGCCGTCCTCGACGCCAATCCGCAGAGCTACTGGGACAACAACACCAAGCTCCCCGTCTCGCTCACCTTCGATCTGCGCTCCGCCAAGAGCATGCAGTACCTGGCCGTCAACCAGCGGGAGTGGTCGGTCAGTTACGCCCGCTCGGACACCGAACAGTCCGCCCGCATCCGCGACTACCAGATCCAGGTCTCCAGCGACGGCACCGACTGGGGGAGCGCCGTCAAAACCGGCACCCTCCCCAGCGCCCGCGGCGTGCAGTTCATCGACATCCCCGCCACCACCAAGCGCTATGTCCGGCTCACCGTGAACAGCACCTGGGCCGCCGCCACCGACACCAAGCGCTACAAGAAGCTGCTCATCGACGAGGTGCGGATCGGCTCCGGCTATGCGGGGAAGAGCTCATAAGACCCGTGAACCCCTTGTCCCTCCACGTCACCCGGCACCCCCACCCTCCGTGCGGATCCGCGGGAAACCGTCCCGTGGATCACCCCCAACACACAGGAAGGCAAGGTACGGATATGAACGAGACCGTGCAGCGCAACGAACCCCAGTCGAGGCGGACGGCGGAGCAGGCCCGCCCCCGCATCGAGGAGACGGCCTGGCAGACCCCCGACTACGTGGTCGTGGACACCGCGTTGGAGGTCACCGCCTACTCGCTGACCACCCGCTGACGGCGCCGCCATGCTGCTGCGCGTGCTCGGCACCGCGGCGGGCGGCGGACTGCCTCAGTGGAACTGCGCGTGCCCCGGTTGCTCCGGGGCACGCGCCCACCCCGGCCGGCGCCGCCGCCACGCCTCCCTCGCCGTACGGGCCACCGAAGGCCACTGGTACCTGGTCAACGCCACTCCCGATCTCGGCGACCAGATCGAGGACTGCCCGGAACTGCGCCCAGGGCCGCGGCCCCGCCAGACCCCGCTGGCCGGAGTGGTCCTCACCGACGCGGAACTCGACCACACCCTCGGCATCGCCCGGCTCCGCGAGGCGGCCGGCGGCGTCGACGTACTCGCCACCGCGCCCGTACGCCGCGCCCTGCTCGACGGCCTCCACCTCGGCGATGTCCTGGACCCGTACACCACCCTGCGGTGGCGTGGCCTCGACGCCGAGCCGATGCCCCTGGCCGAGGGCTCCCCGCTGACCGTCAGCGCCGTACCGGTCTCCGCCAAACGCCCGCGCTACGCGGCGGACATGGAGGCCGATGTGGCAGGGACGGCAGGGGACGACGCGTGGGTGGTGGCACTGCGGCTGACCGACCGGGACACCGGCGGGTCCCTGCTCTACGCCCCCGCCCTCGCCGCCTGGCCGGACGTCTTCCAGCGGGCGGCGGCCGAGGCGGACTGCGTGATCGTCGACGGCACGTTCTGGGACGACGAGGAGCCCCGGCGCTCCGGGTTCTCCACCCGCACCGCCACCGGTATGGGACATCTGCCCATCGACGGCCCCGGCGGCACCGCCAAGCGGCTCACCGAACTGCCGGGCCGCTGCCTCTACACCCATCTGAACAACACCAACCCCCTCGCCGACCCGGCGGCGCCCCAGTACGAGGCGCTGGCCGGGCTCGGTCTCGAGGTGGCCGCCGACGGGATGGTGATCGAGCTATGAGTGCTGTGAGTGACGTCAAGGACTTCGAGGAGCGGCTGCGGACCGTGGCGCGCGAGCGCTACCACGACCGCCACCCCTTCAACGTCCGGATGCACCAAGGCGAGCTGACCCCCGACGAGCTGCGCAGGTGGATCGCCAACCGCTTCCACTACCAGCGCCACATCCCCGTCAAGGACGCCCTGATCACCGCCAAGCTGGAGACCTCGGCGCTGCGCCGGATGTGGCTGCGGCGCATCCAGGACCACGACGGCGCGGCCGAGGGCGAGGGCGGGATCGAGCGGTGGCTCAGGCTCGGCGAGGCCGCGGGGCTCGACCGCACCCTGCTGCTGTCCGGCCGGAGCGTGCTGCCGGGGGTGCGGCTCGCCGTGGACGGTTACGTCAACTTCTGCCGGCTGCGCTCCCCGCTGGAGGCGGTCGCCGCCTCGCTCACCGAGCTGTCGGCCCCGGACATCATGCGCACCCGCATCGACGCCTTCGAGCGCCACTACCGGTGGATCGACGGCGACGGGCTCGCGTACTTCCGCACCCGCGAGACCCAGGGGCGCCAGGACAGCCGGGAGGCCCTGGACCTGGTGCTGTCCTGGGCGCGCACCGAGGACGACCGGGAACGGGCCGTGGCGGCGCTCGCCTTCAAATGCGATGTGCTCTGGTCGCTGCTGGACGCGGTCGACCACGCAGACCCCAAGGAGGGGCCGTGACCGCCGACACGGCCAAGGAAGCCGACACGGCCAAGGAAGCCGACACGGCCAAGGAAGCCGACACGGCCAAGGAAGCCGACACGGCCAAGGAAGCCGACACCACCCCGGCCGCCACGCCCCCGTGGCGGCCCGCCCTCGCGCCCGCGGTCCACCTCCGCCACGACCGGGTGCGCGACGCGGACCTGCTGGTGCTGCCCGAGCGGGTCGTGGTGCTGCGCGGCACCGCGGGCGAGATCCTGCGGCTGTGCGACGGCACCCGCGACGTCGACGCGATCGTCGCGGAGCTGGCCGGGCGCTTCCCCGGCGCCCCCGTGGCCAGCGAGGTCCCCGCCTTCCTCGGCCGACTGCGGCGGGAGGGCTGGCTGCGATGACCGGCGCGCCGCCCCCCTGGGCCATGCTGGCCGAGCTCACCCACGGCTGCCCGCTGCACTGCCCGTACTGCTCCAACCCGCTGGAGCTGGTCCGCCGCTCCCGGGAGCTGACCGGGGAGGAGTGGGCCGAGGTGATGCGGCAGGCCGGGGAGCTGGGCGTGGTGCACACCCATCTCTCGGGCGGGGAGCCGCTGCTGCGCACCGATCTGGCGACGATCACCGCGGCCGCCGAGTCCGCCGGGATCTACACCCAGCTGGTCACCAGCGGTGTCGGGCTGACGGCGGCGCGGCTGGCCGCGCTGGTGGACGCCGGGCTGCGCGGCGTCCAGCTGTCCGTCCAGCACTCCGACCCGGGCGCCTCCGACCGGATCGCCGGGCGCCGGTCCTTCTCCGCCAAGGAGCGGGCCGCCGCCCTGGTCAGGGACGCGGGGCTGCCGCTCGGCCTCAACATCGTGCTGCACCGCGACAACCTCGACGCCCTCGACGACCTGGTGGAGCTGGGCGCCGCCTGGGGCGCCCAGCGGATCGAGCTGGCCAACACCCAGTTCTACGGCTGGGCCCTGCGCAACCGCACCGCGCTGCTGCCCACCCGCGAACAGCTGGCGCGGGCCCGCGACGCGGTCGAGCGGTGGCGGGAGCGCCTGGACGGCTCGATGGACCTGGTGTGGGTGGTCCCCGACTACTTCGACGGGGTCGCCAAGCCCTGTATGGGCGGCTGGGGAGCGGTCTCGCTCACCGTGGCGCCCGACGGCACCGCGCTGCCCTGCCCGGCGGCGGCCACGATCCCCGGCCTGGACCCTCCGAACGTACGCGACCACCGGCTGGACTGGATCTGGAACCACTCCGGGGCCTTCAACCACTACCGCGGCGAGACCTGGATGAAGGAGCCCTGCCGCAGCTGTGCGCACCGCGCCGAGGACTTCGGCGGCTGCCGCTGCCAGGCGTACGCGCTGACCGGCGACGCCGCCGCCGCGGACCCGGCCTGCGGGCTCTCCCCGCACCACGGCCTGATCCGCGAACTCGCCGGAGCCCCCGGAACCGGGCCGGACGACACCGCCGACGACACCGCCGCGGCGGGCCCGGGCTACGTCTACCGCAAACCCGGGCGGGGGTGAGCCCGCCCCGGGTTTGGCGCTGCCGCCCCCGCTTCCGTAAAGTTTCGCCGTTACCCACCCCACCACCACCCAGGGCACCGCCCTTGGAACGGGCGAAGCAGAAAGCGGCAGCGGCGAATGACGGTGACTGAAGAGGGCCGGGCCGAGCAGGCGGGCATCGACCCGGAGCGTCTGGCGACCTGCCTGAGCGTGCTCGAAGAGCTCGACCGGCTGCCGGTCGACCACCCCGACGCCATCGCGGTGCGCCGCGCCACCTCCGGCGTCTACCGGACGGTCAAGCAGCGCAGGCGCCAGGAGCGCCGGGCCGCGAAGACGGCCCACGACAAGGCGGTCACCGAGGCCACGGCCACCGGCGCCGCCGACCGCATCGACGACGAGACGCTGGGCCTGGCCCTGACCAGCTCGGTGACCACCCCGATCGCGGGCATCCTGCAGCGGCCCCGGTCCTGCTACACCTGCAAGACCCGCTATGTCGAGGTCGACGCCTTCTACCACCAGCTCTGCCAGGACTGCGCCGCCGAGAACCGGGCCCGCCGCGACGCGCGCACCGATCTCACCGGACGCCGGGCGCTGCTCACCGGCGGCCGGGCGAAGATCGGCATGTATATCGCGCTGCGGCTGCTGCGCGACGGTGCGCACACCACCATCACCACGCGCTTCCCGAACGACGCGATCCGCCGCTTCAAGGCCATGCCGGACAGCGGGGAGTGGCTGCACCGGCTGAAGATCGTCGGCATCGATCTCCGGGACCCGGCCCAGGTGATCGCGCTGGCCGACTCGGTGAGCGCGGCGGGCCCGCTGGACATCCTGATCAACAACGCCGCGCAGACGGTGCGCCGTACGCCCGCCGCGTACGCGGAGCTCATAGCGGGCGAATCGGCCGCGCTGCCCGCCGGGGAGCTGCCGGACTCCGCCGTCCTGGGCGTGTTCGGCAGCGGCGCGCAGGCGGCCCTGCCGGGGCCGGCGGCCGCGCGGGACGGCGCGTTGAGCGCACAGGACCTCACCGCCCTCGCCCTGACCAGCGGCTCCGCCTCACCCGCGCGGATCGAGGCGGGGACCGCGATCGACGCGGGCGGGCTTGTGCCCGACCTCGACGACACCAACACCTGGATCCAGCGGGTGCACGAGGTGGACCCCGTCGAACTGCTCGAAGTGCAGCTGTGCAATGAGACGGCGCCGTTCATCCTGGTCAGCCGGTTGCGCCCGGCGATGGCGGCCTCGCCCGCGCGGCGCAAGTACGTGGTGAACGTATCCGCCATGGAGGGCAAGTTCAGCCGCGGCTACAAGGGCGCGGGCCATCCGCACACCAATATGGCCAAGGCCGCCCTCAACATGCTGACCCGCACCAGCGCGCGTGAGATGTTCGAGGCCGACGGCATCCTGATGACCAGCGTCGACACCGGCTGGATCACCGACGAGCGCCCGCACCCCGACAAGATGCGGCTGGCGGCCGAGGGCTTCCACGCCCCGCTCGACCTCGTCGACGGCGCGGCCCGCGTCTACGACCCGATCGTGCGGGGCGAGGGCGGCGAGGACCTGTTCGGCTGCTTCCTGAAGGACTACGCCCCCACGGACTGGTAGGCGTACGGACCGGCAGGCGGTCAGCCGGCGCCCTCGACGATGCGGAAGTCCCGTTCCGCGCTGTCGGCCAGCACGGTCAGCGCCTTCTGGTAGTCCTCGCTCTCGTATGTGGCGACGGCCTGCTCGAAGCTGTCGAATTCGACGACGACCGTGCGCTCCGCCACCCCGGCCTCATGCGCGACGATCTGGCCCCCGCGGGTCAGAAACCGTCCCTTGGCCTTCTCGATGACCGGGACGGCCAGCTTCCCGTACGCAGCCGTCTTCGCGGGATCGGAGATCGAGCGGTAGGCGACGACCCAGTAGCCCTTGGACATGAGCGGACTCCTTCGGCTCGGCGGGAGGGGTCGGCCGAGAGGTGACACCGGGAGTGGTCGCGGGGGAGTGGTCACGCGGGCTGGAGTGCGCCCCGGACCTTCACAATCTACCGCTGCCCCGGATGCTCGGCGCGTCCGGAGACCGGCGCCACGTACACGCTCAAGCCGCCCGTGCCGGGCAGGGTGTGCCGCGTCCAGCCGCGGGCGCGCAGCGACGGCAGGCCGTGCCCGGGGGCGTGGCCGAATACCGCGGTCGGCTCATGGGCGGCCCGGCGCAGCAGCGCGGCCGCCGTGGTCGAGGTGTTGTTGCCGCTCACCTCGGCGGAGGCGCAGCCCGCCGCGTAGCCGATCGGCAGCGCGCGCGGGCCGGCCACCAGACACGGCGGCCGCAGCCCCAGCGCCCGCAGTCCGGCGGCCGCCCGCTGGTACCGCTCGGCGGTGGCGGCGGCCTGGTGCGTGGTGTCCGCGAGGACGGCGTACTGGCTGCCCAGCTGCAGCGCCAGTACGAGCCCGAGGGCGGCGGCGACCGGCACCGGCGAGCGCGCGGCCCGTACGGCGCGTGCCGCGAGGGCGGCCAGGGGCAGGGCGAGCAGTGCGTAGGCGGGCAGCAGGAAGCGGGGCGCCGAGTAGTCGATGAGCAGCAGATACGGCACGGCCATCGAGGCGGCGCAGACCACCGGCAGCACGGTCGCGGACAGCGACCGGCCGCGCCCGGCGCGGTGGTCCCGTACGGCCACGGCGAGCGCGGCGGCGGCCAGCAGGGGCAGGGCGAGCCACCACAGCGTCAGCTCCGGATGGCGCAGCGGCACCTGGCACGGGCGGCACAGCAGCGGGCCGTTGAGGCTGCGCAGCGCGGTGCCCACGTTGAGCTGCGGCACCATGCCGCCCTCCGTGGCGCTGGAGGCGCGCAGCCGCGCCCCGACGCCGCCGAACCGCGCGTACGCCTCGGCGACCCAGGGCGCCGCGCCCAGCGCGAGTCCGCCCAGCAGCGTGGGCAGCGCGGGCCGCCACCGGCGTACGCACACCGCGGCCGCCAGCAGCGGCAGCCCGAGCCAGCCGCCGTCCGGCATCCGCAGCAGCGTGACCCCGGCCACGGCGGCGGCCGACCACCAGCGGGCGCGCGGCTCGGCCGGGGCCCGCAGAAACCAGCCGACGGCGGCCACCGCGCCGAGCGCCACCCACAGGTTCGGCATCACCTGCGACCCGCTGATCTGGGTGATCCACAGCCCGGAGAACAACAGCGCCGCCAGCGCGGCGGTGCCCCGCCCCACCAGCGGCCCCCACACCCGGAAGACGCCATACAGCGCGACCGCCGACAGCAGGGCCAGGACCACCCGCAGCGCCACGACCGAGGAGGTCGCGGCGACCACGGGCGCGACGAGATAGCTGATGCCGCGGGACCGCGGCGCGCTGAAGAAGACCGCGGGACGGTGCGGATCCACCTGGGAGGCGTAGACGCTCTCGTCCCAGAGCAGCCCACCGCCCATATGCGGTACGACCATGGCCAGCTGCACCACGGCGTACACCGCCCCGACGACCGCGAGCCACGGCACCTCCCGCCGAGCCCGCGCCGGACTCTGCGCGGCGACGGGCCGCCCCACCACCGTCGCGGTCACGGCCGGCCCCGCCCGTCGGCTTCCCACCGGGGTGCGGCGGCGTAAGCGGCCGCCGCCGACGCGCCGCGTCGCGCGCGCCCGGGCATGGGCGGACATGGGATGGCGCCGACTCCCGCGAAGCCCGCGCGGCCTCGCGGGGTGGCGGGCGCTTCGCGCCGCGTGCCGGGGCGCCCGGGGCCCCGTGTGGTGCGCGTGCCGGGGCGGCGCGGCCGGGTGGCCGGCGGGCGGCCGGTGGGCGGGGTGGTCCGGGGGCCGGGGCCGTTCCTCATGGGCGCTTCGCGCCCGTCGCGGGGGTCGCGGGGGCCGGGCGGTTGGAGTGGGTCGCGCGGCGGGCCGCGGTGAGCCAGCGGCGCGCCACCCGCCCCGCGCGGCGGCGCGCGGCGGCCCGGCCGCGCTCCCAGCCGCGGGAGAGGCGGCTCGCCGCCAGGTCCTCGAAAAGGCGCTCGTAGCGCAGGGCGATCGGCTCGGGGTCGTAGGCCTCCGCGCTCTCCAGGGCCGCCGTGCCCATGGCCCGGCGGGCCGGGGCGTCGGCGATGAGGTCCAGGAGCGCGGCGGCGAGGGCGTCCTTGTCGCCGGTGGGGACGAGCCGGCCGGTGACCCCGTCCTGGATGATCTCCGCGGGGCCGAGCGGGCAGTTGGTGCTGACCACGGGGACGCCGCAGCGCATCGCCTCGACGATCGTCATGCCGAAGGACTCGGCGTCCGAGGCGACCGCGACCAGCGACGCCTTGGCGAACTCCGCCTCGATCGGCGAGTGCGGCCCCATCAGCCGTGCGCTTTCCGCCAGGCCGAGCCGGTCGATGAGGGCCTGCAGCCGTTCCTCCTCGGCGCCCCCGCCGTAGATCCGCAGCCGCCAGTCGGGGTGCTTGTCCGCGACCGCCGAGAACGCGTCTATCAGCAGGTCGAAGCGCTTGCCGCGGACCAGCCGGCCCGCCGCGGCGATGACCGGGGCGGTGCCGTCCGAGGGGGCGACCGGGGGCCGGGGGACGCTGTTGGGGACGGCGAGGGTCCGTACGCCCGGCAGGGGCATCTTCGCCCGGTAGACCGCCGCGTCCGCCTCGGTCGTCGTGACGACGGCGTCCAGCGTGCGGTAGTGGCGGGCGAGCTCGGTCCGCAGGGCCTTGCTGTGCGCGTCGTGCCGCAGATGCTCCTGGGCGATACGCAGCGCGTGGCGCGGGGCGAACCGGGCTATGTAGACGTTCGCGCCGGGACGGGTGCCCACGATCACATCGGCGTCGCTGGTGCGCAGATACTCCGCGACCCGCTCGTCGTGCAGCCGGCTGTACTGGCGGTACCGCTTCTCGGCTGAGGGAAAGTCCCGGGCGGGCTCGCCGAGCCGCGGGTCGTGCGCGTCGAGGCCGCTCGGACGCGTGTCGACCAGCGGGACGAGCCGCACCCGGGGGTCCACGGTGAAGCGCGGCGTCTCACGGTGCCGCTGCATCGAGGCGATCTCCACATCGTGCCGCTCGGCCAGGGCCGACGCCAGATTCAGCGTGGTCCTGATCGTCCCGCCGATCGCGTAGACGTTGTGGAGCAGGAATGCGATCTTCATCTGGTGTCTTTCCGGCCGGTGGCAACACCGGGGTGTACGTCCCCCCGGATCGTTGTGAACACCATGGCCCGGCACGGTAAGCCGGCCGCCAGAACAAGGTGAGAGCCGGGTAAGAAGCCAGGCCACGGCATGCTCCGCGGCGCCCGCACCCCGTCGGGCTTGGCAGACTCGGGGTGTGACGACGTACAACACCGTGCTGCTCGCCGAGGACGACCGGGCCATCCGCCACGCCCTGGAGCGCGCCCTGACGCTGGAGGGCTACCAGGTCACCGCCGTGCCCGACGGCATCGAGGCGGTGGCAGCCGCCCACCGTGAGCGGCCGGATGTGATCGTGCTGGACGTGATGATGCCGGGCCTGGACGGGCTGCAGGTGTGCCGGGTGCTGCGCGCGGAAGGGGACCGTACGCCGATCCTCATGCTGACCGCCCGGGTGGAGACGGCCGACCGGATCGCGGGGCTCGACGCGGGCGCGGACGACTACGTGGCCAAGCCGTTCGACGTGGACGAGGTCTTCGCCCGGCTGCGCGCCCTGCTGCGCCGCGCCGCCCCCTGGGCGGGCGAGGAGGAGACCGGGCCGGGCGACGGCACGGAGGAGGTGGCGGATCTGCGCCTCGACTCCTCGGCCCGGCGGGTCTGGCGGGCGGGGGCGGAGCTGGAGCTCACCCGCACCGAGTTCGACTTGCTGGAGCTGCTGGTGCGCAACAGCGGCATCGTGCTGGACCACACCACGATCTACGACCGGATATGGGGCTATGACTTCGGCCCCGGATCGAAGAACCTCGCCGTCTACATCGGCTATCTGCGGCGCAAGGTGGATCAGCCCGGACTGGTCCCGCTGATCCACACCGTACGGGGCGTCGGCTACACCCTCAGGGGGGCCTGACCGTGCCGCTTCCGCGCCCGCGGCGCCCCAGATCCAGTCTGCGCATCACCTTCGCGGTCTCCTTCGCGGCGGTGGCGGCCGTCGTCACACTGCTCGTCGGCTTCCTCAGCTATGACGCGGCGGCCGGGCTGGTCCGGGTCGACCAGCAGTCCGTCTTCAGCGAGGTCATCCACGATCTGCGGAACCAGGTGCGGCAGCAGCCGCTCGGCTACAAGGACTTCGTCTCCTCCGACCCCGACCACGACGGCCCGAGCGACGATCTGCGCCGTCCGACCCGTACCGACGTCCAGATACTGCGCCCCACGGGCGCCGTCGCCGATGCCGGGAGCCCCGCCCTGCCGGTGGCCGCCGCCGAGCGCCGGATGGCGGCGTCCCGTACGGCGGGCCTGGTGTCGCGGCGGGACGTCGAGATCGGCGAGGAGCAGTTCCGGATGGCCACCGTCTCGCTCGGCGACGGCCGGGGCGCGGTGCAGGTCGCCCAGCAGTCCAGCGATATCGAGGATCTGCTGCGGGAGCTCCAGAAGCGCACGGCGCTGTTCGTCGGCGCGGCCATCGTCGCGGCCGGTCTTGTCGGATGGTGGCTGGCCGGGCGGATCACCAGGCGGCTGGTGCGGCTGGCCGGGGTCGCCGAGAGCGTGGCGGCCACCGGGCGGATGGATGTGGCGGTGCCGCTGGCCGGGGCGGACGAGGTGGGTCGGCTGGGGCGGGCCTTCGACGGCATGCTGGGGCGGCTCGCGCGCTCCAAGGACGACCAGCGGCGGCTGGTCCAGGACGCCGGGCACGAACTGCGCACCCCGCTCACCTCGCTGCGCACCAACATCTCGCTGCTGCGCCGCTTCGAGGAGTTGCCGCCGGCGGCCCGCGAGGAACTGCTGGCCGACCTCGCGGGGGAGACCCGGGAGCTGACCGACCTGGTCAACGAGGTGGTGAGCCTGGCGGCCGGACAGGGCGACGACGAGCCGCGGGTGGCCACCTCGCTCGGCGAGGTGGCCCACCGGGCCGCCGGTCTCGCCCGCCGCCGCACCGGCCGGGAGATCACCGTGGCCGCGGACGACACGGTCCTGGAGGGCCGCCCGGCGGCCCTCCAGCGGGCCATCACCAACCTGGTGGAGAACGCGGCCAAGTTCGACCAGGCGGGCAGCGCGCCCATCGAGGTGGTCGTCAGGGGCGGCCGGGTGGCGGTCCTCGACCGAGGGCCGGGCGTGGCCGACGAGGACCGCCACCGGGTCTTCGACCGCTTCTACCGCGCGGCCGGGGCGCGCAGCCTGCCCGGCTCCGGCCTCGGCCTGGCCATCGTCCGGGAGGTGGCCGCCGCACACGGCGGTACGGTCTTCGCCGAGCGGCGGCCGGGCGGCGGCGCGGTGATGGGCTTCACGGTCACCGACGCCGCGCCCGTTCACCATCAGGGGCCATGAGAGCCCTCAGGGCTTACGGGCCACGCCCGCCCAGAAGGAGACCTCCTCGTCGGTCACCGTGACCGGGCCGTCGGGCCACCACCGGTGCGGCGGCACGATGCCCGGCTCTACGAGCTCCAGACCGGAGAAGAACTTCTCGACCTCGCTCTTGGTGCGCAGCTGGGCCTCGATACCGCCCTTGCGGTAGATCGCGACCGCCGCGTCCACACTCGCCTGGTCGAAGTCCGGCGAGCTGTGGCTGATCTCGAGATAGCTGCCCGAGGGCAGCGCGTCCATCAGCCGCTCCACGATCTCGTACGTCCCGTACTTGTCGGGGATGAAGTGCAGCGTCGCGTTGATCGACAGCGCCACGGGCTCGCTCAGATCGAGCGTTTCCAGCAGCTCCGGCGAGCCCAGGATGGACTCGGGCTCGCGGACGTCGGCCTCGATGTACGCGGTGCGGCCCTCGGGGGTGCCGTGCAGCAGGGCCTGGGCGTAGGCGAGCACGATCGGGTCGTTGTCGGCGTAGACCACCCGGGCGTCGGGGGCGATGCTCTGGGCGACCTGGTGGAGGTTGGGCTCGGTGGGAATGGCGGTGCCGATGTCCAGGAACTGCCGGATCCCCGCCTCGCTCGTCAGCCAGCGGGTCGCCCGGTGCATGAAGGCACGGTTGCTCCGGGCGCACGGGATGATGCCCGGATAGACCTCCATCACCTTGCGGGCGGCTTCCTCGTCGACCCGGTAGTGGTCCTTGCCGCCGAGGTAGTAGTCGTACATCCGGGCCGAATGCGGCTTCGTGGTGTCGATGTGCTTGGTGTTGTCGGCACTCATGACTTACGCGCCACCCCGACCCAGAACGAGACGTCGGCGCTGTCGAGCGCGGAGGGCTCACCGTCAGGGCGCCACAGATGCGGCTCCTGCACCCCTGGCTCGATGAGCTCCAGGCCGTCGAAGAACATCTCGACCTGGCTCCTGCTGCGCACCTTGGCGGGGATGCCGCCCTGGTGGTAGATCTCGATGACCTTCTCCCAGGTCTCCGGGGCGAAGTCCGGGGTGCAGTGGGTCATGATCAGATAGCTGCCCGAGGGCAGGGGGTCGACCAGCTGCCGGACGAGCTCGTACGGCTTGTCCTCGTCCGGGATGAAGTGGAACAGCGCGTTGAGCGAGACCGCGACCGGCTTGCTCATGTCCAGCGTCTCGTGCAGCTCGGGGGCGCTCATGATGCGCTCGGGGTCGCGCACGTCCGCCTGGATGTACGCGGTGCGGCCCTCGGGGGCGCCGGTCAGCAGGGCCTGGGCGTAGGCGAGCACGATCGGGTCGTAGTCGGCGTAGACCACCCGGGCGTCGGGGGCCACGGACTGGGCGACCTGGTGGAGGTTGGGCTCGGTGGGGATGCCGGTGCCGATGTCCAGGAACTGCCGGATCCCCGCCTCGCGCGCCAGCCAGCGCGTCGCCCGGTGCATGAACGAACGGTTCTCCCGGGCGCATGTCTTGACGCCCGGGAAGACCGCCATGACCTGGGCGGCGGCGTCCTCGTCGACCTGGTAGTGGTCCTTGCCGCCGAGGTAGTAGTCGTACATCCGGGCCGAATGGGGCTTCGTGGTGTCGAAGTTGGTGGTCTTCATGGCTTACGCGCCACTCCTGCCCACATGGATATGTCCGCGCTGCGGATGTCCTCGGGGCGGTCGTCGGGATCGGGCTTCCAGCGGTGCGGTTCCGAGATGCCGGGGTCGACGAGTTCCATGCCCTCGAAGAAGCCCGCGACCTCGTTCTTGGAGCGCGTGATGAAGGGGATCCCGTTCTCCTTGTAGACCTCGATGACGTTCCGCCAGGTCTCCGCGGAGAAGTCGTGGGTGGAGTGCGACATCATCAGGTAGCTGCCCGAAGGGAGTCCGTCCATCAGCTCGCGGACGATCTCGTACGGCTTCGCCTCCTCCGGGATGAAGTGGAAGAGCGCGTTCAAGGACATGGCCACCGGCTTGTCCAGGTCCAGCGTCTCCAGCAGCTCGGGAGCCGTGATGATCTTCTGGGGCTCGCGGACATCGGCCTCGACATAGGCGGTACGCCCTTCCGGCGTGCCGGTCAGCAGGGCCTGGGCGTACACCAGCACGATCGGGTCGTTGTCGGTGTAGACGACCCGGGCGTCGGGGGTCACGGACTGGGCGACCTGGTGGAGGTTGGGCTCGGTGGGGATGCCGGTGCCGATGTCCAGGAACTGCCGGATCCCCGCCTCGCGCGCCAGCCAGCGCGTCGCCCGGTGGATGAAGCCACGGTTGACGCGGGCGTTGAGCTTGACGGTCGGATGGACGGCCAGGACCTTGGCGGCGGCCTGCGCGTCCACCTCGTAGTGGTCCTTGCCGTCGAGGTAGTAGTCGTACATCCGGGCCGAATGCGGTTTGGTGGTGTCGATCCGGCCGGACGCGACGTCACTCTGCTCCGTCATGCGGCCCTCCAGTCTGCTGCGGTGCCCGCCGGGGCGGTCAGGTTCGGTTCGGTACGGGTGGTGAGAAGGAAGTCCGCGGCGCCGGCCTTGGCGCCCTGGATGAACTTCTCGATCTCAAGAGGCGTGTAGATCAGCGCGGGGCCGTCGGGGTCGGTCGACTGGCGCAGTGCCACGCGACCGTCGCTCAGCTTGAGGACCTCGACGCAGGCGCCGCCGTTGGGGCCGCTCCAGGGCTTGCGCCAGCCTTCCGCACCGAGGTGCTTGGCCGGCATACCGTTGTAAATGTGATCCACCTGGTCCACGGTCAGAGCTCCTTGCGAATCTCACGGAGGAAGGCCTCCGTGCGTCGCGCCGGGGTGGCCTGGGTGCCCATTCGGTCAAGGGCCTCCAAGTAGGCGGCCACATCAGCGCGTTCGTCGAGATAAGCGGCGCCGGTCAGCCCCTCGGTATAGACGATGTCCGGCAGTTCCGGGATATGGAACCGGAAGAGCTGGAACGGTCCGCCCATGCCCGGATGGGGTCCGGCGGTGAACGGCACCACCTGCAGGGTGACGTTCGGCATCTGGATCGCCTCGATGAGGCGGTCGATCTGCGCGCGCATGATGTCCGGTCCGCCGATGGGCAGGCGGAACACCGGCTCGTCCATGACGACCCAAAGATGAGGTCCGTCGGGTCGGGTGAGCAGTTCTTGACGCTCCATCCGCAGGGCGACCCGTCGATCGAGTTCCTTGGTGTCGGCCTGCGGGAATCCGATGGTCAGCAGCGCTCGTGCATAGGCTTCGGTCTGCAGCAGTCCGGGGATGAAGTGGGGTTCGTAGGAGCGGATACGGCTTGCCGCGCCCTCGAGGCTCACATAGAGGCTGAACCAGTCCGGCAGCACATCGCGGAAGCGGTGCCACCAGCCGGGTCTGTTGGCGTCCTCGGCCAGGGAGAGGAAGGCGTCGATCTCCTCCTCTTCGGCTCCGTAGGTCTGCAGCAGCTTCTCGACGTACGGGAGCTTCAGGCCGACTTCGGCCTTCTCCATCCTGCGCACCGTCGTCTGGTTGACGTGCAGCGCTCTGGCGGCCTGGTCGTAACTGACGCCGGCTTTCTCGCGTAGATCCCTCAGGCGCATGCCGAGGACCATCTGCCCGACAGTCGGGGCAGATCGCGCTTCACCCACGCCTTACCTCCTCGGACGGTCTCGTGGGCCTCAGTGTGCCATGCTCGGGATGAACCCGAACAGAGTGCTCTGGCTATTCTGCATTTTGCAGAACGCCGCTTGCCAACTGACGCTTACACCACCGATAGTGATGGGGTGACTGGGCCCAATGTGGTTGACGTGACGCTGACTTGCGGCATGCGAACCTCCCCACCGTTGGACGGAAGGCGAACGGCCATGGCACTGCCTCAACGCATGACGATGGCCCGCCCCATGCCCCTCGGCGGGCCCCTCGGTGGGCCCTTCAGCGGGCTCGGCACCGGCGTCCGACAGGAGAGGTTCCAGTTGCCCGCGCAGGGCGCGTCCGTGGCCGCGGCCCGCCGCCGGGTTCGCTCCCGGGTGCCGGTGTGGGGCTTCTGTGAGGACACGTGCGACGCCGCGGAGCTGGTGATGTCCGAGCTGTTCACCAACGCCCTCGTGCACACCGGCAGCGAGCAGATCCTGTGCGTCCTGCGCGCGGAGGAGCCGCGCACCCTCTACGTCGAGGTGGCAGACCAGGGCGGCGGCTCGGCCGGACCGGCCCCGCGCCAGGCGGGCGCGGAGGACGAGGGCGGACGGGGGCTCGCGCTGGTGCGGGCCATGGCCGCGGCGTGGGGGGACCGGCCGGGGCTGAACGGCGGCCGGGTGGTGTGGGCGCAGCTCAGCGCGGCCCTCTGACGACACCGCGCGGCGGGCGTGCCCGACCGTACCCGCCCGGTGCCAGGAGCTCGGGATGATCCACAAAAGCGGCAGCCCGGGATGATCCATAAGACACGGCCTAACATGGCCGGATGTCCGCCGTTCCACGTCGCCGCCTTCTGACGCTGGCGGCCGGCGCCCTTGCGACCGGCGCCCTCCAGGGGTGTTCCGGCGATGGCCCGTCCGGCCGGGTCCGGCTGGCCACGGGGCCGCGGGGCGGCCCGTACGCGATCTTCGGCAGTCGGCTGGCCGACGAGGTCCACCGGGCCCACGACGGGCTCGCGGTGCGCGTGCTGACCACCGCGGCGAGCGTGGAGAATCTGCACATGCTGGCCGACGGGCGGGCCGATCTGGCCCTGTCCCTCGCGGACAGCGCGGCCGACGCCACCGCGGGCCGCGGCCTCTTCCAGCGGCCGGAACCGGTCGCCGCGCTCGCCCGGCTGTATCTCAACTATCTGCATCTCGTCGTGCCCGCCGACTCGCCGATCAAGGAGCCGGGGCAACTGGCCGGGCGTACGGTCTCCCTCGGCGCCGCCGAGTCCGGCACCTCGGTGACCGCCGGCCGGGTGCTCGCCGCCGCGGGCGTACGCCGCGTCCGCTCCGTACAGCTGGGACTCGGCGAGTCCATCGCGGCGCTGACCAGGCGGGAGGTGGCCGCTTTCTTCTGGTCGGGCGGCGCGCCGACCCGGGCGATAGCGCAACTGGCCCGGCGCCGGCCCGTACGCCTGGTGCCGCTCGGCGGCCTCGCCCCGGCGCTGCGCCGCGAGCACGGCCCCGTCTACGAGAGCGTGTCGATCCCCGCGGGCGTCTACGGCCTGAACGCGCCGACCCCGACCGTCGCCACCCCCAGCTATCTGGTCTGCCGCACCGATCTCGCGGCGGATACGGCGCGCGCCGTCACCGGCGTCCTCTTCGAGGCCCGCACCCGCCTCCCCGTACCGGACGCCCCCGGCAGCCGGCTCGACGAGCGGTACGCGATCGGCACGGGGACGGTGCCGCTGCACCGGGGGGCGGCGGCGTACTACCGCGAGGTGTACGGCTGAACGCTCCGCGCGGTAGCGCTAAGCGGCCTCGGGCAGCCGCACCTCGACCACCAGGCCGTGCGGCGTGGCGGGCCGCAGGGACAGCTCGCAGTCGGCGGCGCGGGCCAGTTCCGAGGCGATGGCCAGGCCGAGGCCGCTGCCGGGGACATTGCCGTGGCCGGGGGAGCGCCAGAAGCGGCCCAGTGCCGCCTCGAACTGGTCGGGCTCAAGGCCCGGACCGTCGTCGGCGATCCGCAGCACGCCCTGCTCCAGGCGGACCGTGACCGTGCCGCCGGGCGGTACGAACTTCGCGGCGTTGTCCAGGGCGATATCCGCGATCCGGGCGGCCGCGGCGGGCAGCGGCGAGGCCGGCAGCGGTGCGGCAGACGGGCCGGTGTCGTCGAGCTCCACGGTCAAGGTCAGCTCGCGCGCCGCGTAGACCTCGTGCCAGATGGCCAGCCGCCCGCGCAGCGCCGCGCCGGCGATCGGTTCGGGCGCCGGCGTGCCGGCCTCGACCCGGGCGAGCGTCAGCAGGTCCTCCATGAGCCGCCCCAGCCGGTCGACTTCGGCCAGGGCCTCGGCGAACTCCAAGCCGCCGTCCTCCGTCAGATGCGGCTCCAGGTTCTCCAGCCGCAGCGACAGCACGGTCAGCGGGGTGCGCAGCTCATGGGAGGCGTCCGCGACGAAGGCGCGCTGCCGCTCCAGGGCGGCCGAGACCGCGTCGGCCATCGCGTTGAAGCGGCGCTCCAGGAGCCGCAGCTCGGCCGGGCCGCGGCCGCCGTCGCGCACCCGTGCGTCCATCCTGCCCTCGGCGATGGCGCGGGTGGTCAGGTCCAGTTCGGTGACCGGGCGCAGAATCCACCGCGCCAGCCTGCGGGCGGCGATCAGGGCGCAGAGCACGGCGACCACCGAACCGCCCGCCACCGCGGCCCAGACGAGCGTCACATCGCGCCTGGCCGCCGCCGTGGACACCTTCATGACCACCACGCCGGACACCTGCGCGTCCCGGCCCACCGGCTCCGCGACCACGGCCGAGGCGGGGCCGAAGGGGGTGACCAGCGGCAGGCCGGCGGTGGTGCGGCCGGACAGCGCGCGCTCGGCGGGCTCCTTGGACCAGGCCCCGCCGCCCGCCACCCGCCGGCCGTCCCGGTCGCGGATCTCCACCTTCGTGCCGTACAGCTCCTCGTAGCGGGACACCTCCTGGACGAGCCCGGAGGTGTCCCCGTCGCGGATCGCCTGATCGGCCAGCTCCGAGAAGCGGGTGGCGTCCGCGCGCCGCTCCAGCAGCAGCTTGCCGGTGCGGTGCGAGGAGTACGCCAGGGAGAACGGCACGGCGAGCGCGGTCACCAGGCAGGCGATCAGCACCGTGTAGACGCCGAGGATCCTCAGCTGCATCCGCCGGTTCCCAGCCGGTACCCGGTGCCGCGCAGCGTCTCCACCAGCCACGGGCAGCCGGTCTTGGAGCGGATCCCGGCGATGTGCACATCCAGCGAGCGGGAGGCGGACAGCAGCAGATCGCCCCACACCGCGTCCAGGATCTCCTCCCGGCTGCGGACGACACCGGGCTCACGCGCCAGCAGGGCCAGTACGTCGAACTCCCGGCGGGTGAGGGCGACCGGCCGGCCGTCCACCTCCAGCTGCCGGGCGGCCAGGTCGATCCGTACGCCGCCCACGGCCACCACCGTGCCGGACCCGGTCAGCGGCCGGGTGCCGCGCCGTACGACGGCGTCCATACGGGCCACCAGCTCGGCCGTACGGAACGGCTTGACGAGGTAGTCGTCCGCGCCCCCGCGCAAGCCCCGCAGCACATCCCGCTCCTCGGAGCGGGCGGTGAGCACGATCACCGGGACGGCGGAGGCGCGGCGCAGCCGGCGCAGCGCCTCCAGGCCGTCCATATCGGGCAGCCCCAGGTCGAGCAGGACGAAGTCGGCGCCGTCCTTGAGCCGCAGGGCGTCGTCCGCGCGCCCGGCGCGGACGACCTGATGCCCCAGCCGGTCCAGCGTGGCGGTCAGCGCGGCCGCCAGCCGGTCGTCGTCTTCGACCAGGAGTATGTGCATGGGCGTAAGAGTAAACAGCCTCTGTACTGGTCAGACAGGGGTGCGCGCCGCCCGCTCGGAGGTGGCCGGCTCGTCGGTGGGGGCCTTGGTGAGGGAGGTGTCCCGGGTCTCCCGCATGGTCAGATAGACGATCAGCGACACGGCGGCGCAGCCCGAGACGTACCAGTAGAACCCGGACTCCGCACCGGCGTTCTTGAACCACAGCGCCACATACTCCGCGGTGCCGCCGAACAGGGCGTTCGCCAGCGCGTACGGCAGCGCGACGCCGAGGGCCCGGACATGGGTGGGGAACAGCTCGGCCTTCACCACCGCGTTGATGGAGGTGTAGCCGGTGACGACGACCAGCGCGGCGAGCGAGAGCAGCAGCGCCCCGCCGAAGGTGTCGGTGTGCGACAGCGCGGTCATGATGGGCACGGTGGCCAGCATCGAGCCGACCCCGAAGGTGATCAGCAGCGGGCGGCGGCCGATCCGGTCGGACAGCGCCCCGGCCAGCGGCTGCAGCAGCATGAACACGAACAGGGCGCAGAAGCTGACCAGCGAGGCGTCGGACTTGCTCAGCCCCGCCGTATTGGACAGGTACTTGGTGAGATAGGTCGTGTAGGTGTAGTAGGCGACCGTGCCGCCCATGGTCAGCGCGATGACGAGGGCGGCCTCCTTGCGGTGGCGCAGCAGTTCGGCGACGCTCCCGCGCTCGGTCTCCCGGTGGGAGCCCGCCTCTTCGTACACCTCGGTCTCCAGCAGATTCCGCCGCAGCCAGAAGACCACGGCCGCGGCCACGGCCCCGAAGATGAACGGGATGCGCCAGCCGTAGGAGTGCAGCGAGTCATCGGACATGGTGCGCTGGAGCACGATCAGCAGGCCCAGGCCGATCAGCTGGCCCGCGGTCATCGAGACGTACTGGAAGCTGGAGACGAAGCCGCGGCGGCCGGGCTGGGATGCCTCGGTCAGATAGGTGGCGCTGGCCGCGTACTCGCCGCCGACCGACAGGCCCTGCAGCAGCCGGGCCACCAGCAGCACCCCCGCGCCGAAGTAGCCGACCTGGTCGTAGGTGGGCGCGATGGCGATGAGCAGCGCGCTGGCGGACATCAGGGTCACGGTCAGAGTGAGCGCGGCCTTGCGTCCGCGCCGGTCGGCGAAGCGGCCCAGCAGCCAGCCGCCGACGGGGCGCATGAAGAAGCCGACGGCGAAGATGCCGGCCGTGTTGAGCAGCTGCGCGGTGTCGTTGCCCTTGGGGAAGAAGGCTGAGGCGAAGTAGGTGGCGAAGCTGGCGTAGACGAACCAGTCGAACCACTCGACCAGGTTTCCGATGGAGCCGCCGATGACGGCGCGCCATGGTGTGCGAGCCTGTGGCGCGGAGGATGTGACGGACATGGGGCCTCCTCGAGCATGCGGGTGGATGGCGGCCCGCCCGAGGACGCCGCCGCGGATGGCAGCTTCCGCGCGGACGGCGGCGGCGTACAGACCTCCGGGGCCAGAGCTAACCTGCGCTTAACAAAGACCCTTGACGAGGTGTGGGGCCCTTGGGACTGTGGTGATTCCGATTGACTTCTGTTTGCTTGTGTTCGAAGTTTCGGACTTCGGGAGGCAGCCATGAGTGGCATGTCAGCACGGAGCAAGTCGGCACAGAGCGAGTCAGCGCAGGGCGAGCCGTACGGACGCAGAAGATTCCTCGCCACGGCCGCCGCCCTCGGCGGGGCCGCGGCCCTGACCGGATGGCCGCGTCCGGCGGCCGCCGCCCCGGCCGCGACCTGGGAGGACGTCATCAACGGCTCCTTCGGGAGCTACAGCGCCTTCGAGTCGGAGTGGAACTATCTGTACCCCTGGGGCTCCGACCACAACGGCAGCGCCCGGATGTACGGCAGTGCGAGCGACCACAACCACATCTATCTCGGCTCCGGTGTGCTGACCCTGAAGGCCAGCCGGATCACCTGGGACGAGGGGACCAGCTCCTCCTCCCCGCATCTGCCGATCCGCTACCACTCGGGCGCGGTGCACGCCAAGAACCAGATCGTGGTGACCAACCAATTCCCCGACTATGAGGTGAAGGGAGAATTCCAGGCGCCGAACGGTGCGGGGACCTGGCCGGCCTTCTGGCTGACCGGGGTCAACAGCTGGCCGCCGGAGAGCGACATCCTGGAATTCAAGGGGAACTCCAACAACTGGTTCAATACCTTCCGCACCTCCTCGGACGTGTCGAGCACGATCGTCGGGGTGTCGTCACCGGGCAACTGGCACACCTATCGCGCCTGGATCACCAAGGTGAACAACACCGACGTCGACATTCACTACTACCTCGACGGGACCTGGAAAGCGGTCCACCGCGGGGCGGGTTTTGTCGGAAAACCCCTGTGGCTCATCATCAACCTCCAGATGGAGGGCTCCTCGGGGTCCTCGGGCCCCGGCGGGGACACGTATTACCGGGCCCGGAACGTCTATGTGGGCCGCAACCGCACATCCTGAAGACGCGCCCCGCCACGAGGCGGTGGCCTCCGGCAGGGGCACTCCCAGCACTCCCGGAAGCCACCGCCTCATCCGCATGCCGAGGGGTGACGGCAGTTCTCGTCGGCGTCCTCCAGAACCGCCATCCGCTGCTTTCCCCAGGCGCCCAGCGGCTTCAGCGCCGTATTGAGATCCTCGCCGAGTTCGGTGAGTGAGTACTCCACCTTCGGCGGCACCTGGTCGTAAATCTCCCGGTGGACGATTCCGTCCGCCTCCAGCTCCCGCAACTGCTGGGTCAGCACCTTTTCGCTCACCCCGGGAACCAGTCGCTTCAATTCACCGAACCGGCACCGCTGGTGATTCAGCGCCCAGATGATCAGGACTTTCCACTTGCCGCCAATGACGTCCACGGCCGCGTCCAGGCCACAGACATATGGCTGCTTCCTCATGAACCCGTCCCCATGAACCCATCCCCACTGACCTCTAGGTAAGTACGCACTTTTTAATCCGTACTTGCCCACACTACAGCGGGCCGCAAGGCTGGGACAGGCGCGCCGGGACCGATACGAACAGCAGCATTGAGCAACGGGAGCACCTGATATGAGCGACACCCCCGTGACCGTCCTCGGCCTGGGCGATATGGGCACGGCACTGGCCCGCGCCCTCCTGAAGGCGGGATTCCGGACCACCGTGTGGAACCGTACGGCTGCGAAGGCCGAAGCCCTCGTCCCCGAGGGCGCGCTGCGCGCGGCGACGGTCGCCGAGGCCGTCGAGGCGAGCCCGCTGGTGGTGGTGTGCCTGCTGGACCACGACTCCGTGCGCGACACCCTCGACCCGGTGGCCAGGGTGCTGACCGGCAAGGCCGTGGCCAACCTGACCAGCGGCACCCCGCGGCAGGCCCGCGAGATGGCCGCGTGGGCGGCGGACCAGGGCGCCGACTATCTCGACGGCGGCATCATGGCCGTACCCCCGATGATCGCGACCCCCGCCGCCTTTGTGCTCTACAGCGGATCCCGGGAGGTCTTCGACGCCCACCGGGCGGCGCTGGACGCACTGGCGCGGAGCGAATACCTGGGCGAGGACGCCGCGCTGGCCTCGCTGCACGACATCGCCCTGCTCAGCGGGATGTACGGGATGTTCACCGGAATCCTGCACGCCTACGCGCTGATCCGCAGCGAGGACATCAAGGCGACCGACTTCGCCCCGCTGCTCGGCCGCTGGCTGAACGCCATGTCGGGCGCCGTGGCCGGATATGCCGAGAAGATCGACAGCGGCGACCACGCCCGGGGCGTGGTCTCCAACCTCGCCATGCAGTCGGCCGGATTCGGCCACCTCATCGAGGCCGCCGAGGAGCAGGGCGTCAGCCCCGAACTACTCTCCCCGCTCGGGCCGTTGATGGCCCGGCGGGTCGCCGACGGCCACGGCCATGAGGACCTCTCCGGCCTGGTGGAGCTGTTGCGTACGCGGCCGTGAGCCGGACCTGACAGGCCCGGCCCCGGCGGGTGACGTGTTAGCGGTGGTCCTGTAGGACGGCCTCGCCCCGGCTGGACCGCCGCTGGTCGCGTGAGCGGCGGCCGGGGGAGCGGCGGTCCGGGGTCAGACGGTCGTCGGCGCCGCGCGCCGGGCGGGGGATACGGGGGAGCCGGCGCGGGCGGGGGGCGGCCCCGGCTCCGGGGCCACCCGTTCCGGGGCCGCCGGTCCGGTCGTCCGGCCCCTGCCCCTCGGGCCCCTCGCCCGTCCCGGCCGCTCCATCCGTCCCATCTGCCCCGCCCGTAGCGTCCGTCGCGTCCGTCTCCTGAAGCCGCGGGGCGGCCTCCGGCGTGGCCGGGTCCGCGGTGGCACCCTGCTCCGCCGGCTGACCCGACGTCTCCACCCCGTGCACGGTCAGCATGACCAGACCGGTGCCCGCGACCAGCGCCGCCAGCAGGGCCAGCAGGGTGCCGGGGGCGCCGTGGCGGAAGTGCTCACCGAGCGCGGTGACGCCGATGGCCGTGGCGACCACGGGGTTGGCCACGGTCGCCGTCGCCAGCGGGGCGGCAAGACCCGCGCCCCGGTAGGACGCCTGGGACAGCAGCACCCCGGCCCCGGCCAGCAGCCCGATCATCGCCAGGCTGGGCAGCCCCGAGGCCCAGCCCTCGAACTCCGGCTTCCCCCACTCCAGTTCCACGGTCACGTTCTTGGTGAACACCGACGAGACGGCGAAGGCGGTCCCCGCGGCCACGGCCAGCAGCACGCTGCGCACCCCGGGCCGCCGCGACCAGCGCGCGGCCAGGGCCAGCACGGCGATCGCGCTCACCGTGACCACGGCCACCATGATCCGGCCGTCCTTCGCCAGCGCTCTGGCCCCCGAAGAACCGCTCAGCGAGAGCATCCCGGCGAGCCCCGTGGTGGCCAGCAGCGCGCCCCGCCACCCGGCCGCGCCGACCGGGCGCCGGACGAACACCGCGGCCATCGGCAGCGCGAAGACGATGGTCAGCGCGCCCAGCGGCTGCACCACGCTCAGCGGCCCGTACGCCAGGGCCAGCACATGGAGGACCGCACCGGTCCCGTTGAGCACCACCGCGGTCCACCAGCGGCCGCGGCGCAGCGCTGCGTACGGGCGGGGCGGCGTCGTCGCCGCGACGTGCTCCTGGAGGATGGCGCCGGCGGCGTAGCACACCGCCGAGGCCAGGGCCAGGAGCACGGAGAGAGCCAGGGAGGTCACGTCAGGGCTCCCCGGGCCGGTCGGTCGTCGTCCATGTCCTCACGATGACGGGTTTCGCCCGCCACGTCGTCGTCCCTGAGCCCCCATTGCGCGTACTACCGGCGCAGTACGGCCCGCCGGAAGTGCGCCGTCGCGGCGGCCGTCCGGGCGCGCTGCGCCAGCTCGTTCCCCGGCTCGGCCGGGCGGTAGACGGTCAGGGCGCCGGGCCGTTTCTCGATCACCAGCGCCTCGGCGGGGGACGGAGCGACCTCGCCGTCGAAGGCGCGGACATCCACGTCGTGCAGGCCCGACAGGTCCAGTCGGCGCAGCCGCCGGGTCGCCACCACCCGGGACCGCCCCAGCGTGCCGGTGAGGGCCGCGGCCAGCAGCCGGGTGCGGGCCAGCGGCTGGTCTCCATCGACGGCGCGGACGTCCAGCAGCCCGTCGTCGAGCCGTTCGCGGTACGCCGGGGCGAACCCCTCGGGCGCATAGCGGCAGTTGCCGACGAACAGCACCCACAGCCGCCGCCTGCGGCCGTTCACCTCGATCTCCATGGGCGTGGCGGTGCGCAGCACGCGGGCCAGCGCGACCGCGGCGGCCGGCCATTTGCCGAGCCGGCCCTCCAGGCTCTCGCGGATCCGCACCAGCTCGGGGTACATCCCCAGGCTGAAGGTGTTCACGAAGTGGCCGCCCGGCCCGTCGCCCGGCAGCGGGGCCACGCGGGCCAGGTCCACGGCGACGGCGTCGCCCTCGGTCACGGCGTGCACCGTGTCCTCGATGGCGGGCACCCCCACGTCCAGGGCGAAGTGGTCGAAGGTGCCGCCGGGGAAGACGGCCAGCGGCAGCCCGCGCTCGGCGGCCAGCGCGGCCGCCGCGTTCACGCTGCCGTCCCCGCCGCAGACCCCCAGCGCCCCGCCCCGCTCGGCGGCGCGCCGGGCGGCGCGTTCCAGCAGCGGCCCGAGGTCGTGCCCGGGTTCGCGCTCCAGGATTTCCGCGGCGGGCAGCAGCGCGCGCAGCTGCTCGGCGGCGGTGAGACCGGTCCCCGAGAGGCCGACGCCGGCCTGGGTGTTGACGACCACCACCAGCCCGGCGCCCTCGGGCAGCGCCGGGGCCGAGACCCGCGGCCGGGCCCGCGCCGGGGTCTGTGGCCGCGGCGGCCACCAGCGGCAGGTGAGCGCGGCGGCGCCGACGCCCAGGGCGAGCCCCGCGAGGACATCGCTCGGGTAGTGCACGCCGACGTACACCCGGGAGAAGGCCACCGCGGCGGCCAGCGGGGCGACAGCGATCCCGTACCCGGTGGACTCCAGGGCGACCCCGGTGGCGAAGGCGGCCGCGGAAGCCGAGTGCCCGGAGGGGAAGGAGCTCGTCCACGGCTGCCTGGCCAGCCGGCGGATCAGCGGCACGCCGTCGAGGAGTGGACGGCGGCGGTCCACGGTCCACTTGACCACGGTGTTGGACACGAACGAGGCGGCGGCCAGCGCCCCGACGCCCCGCACCGCGGCCCGCCGCGCGGTCCGGCCGCCGACGGCGGCGAGCACCCCGGCCGTGCCGAACCACAGCCGGCCGTGGTTGGCGGCGTGGGTGAGCTTGGGCAGCAGGGGATGGGCGCCGCGGAGCCGGCCGTCCGCGACCCGCGCGAACAGCCGTCGGTCAAGATCGCTGATGAATCTCATGGCACATGGGTATCCGGATCGGCCGCCCGCACGCCACCCCGGTGTGCACGGACAGCCGATCCGCCCCTCTCGCTGCGCCCCGCCCGTCAGGAGGCCGGCATCCCCCAGCGCGGCGCCTCCTCACTCGGCGCTACGGGCCGGACGCGCATATCGGGCCGGTCGCCGCGCGCGGTGATGACCGCCTCCTGGCCGCGGGCCAGCCGGATCCGGATGGTGCCGTCGCCCGCGGGCTCGTACCGCAGCGGCCGCCCGTGTCCGTCGCGTACCTCGATGTCCCCGCCCAGGGAGTGGCGTACGACGCAGGGCGCGCCCGCCTCGCTGCGCAGCCGCACCCAGCGGGTGGCCCCGCCCTCGCGCGCCGCGCTCAGCAGGAACGCGCCCTGCGTACGGAAGTCGTGGACGGCCAGCTCGCGCCAGGCGGCGGGCAAGGCGGGGAAGACCCGGATCACCCCGCCCCAGCTCTGGCACACCATGTCGTGCAGCGACTGGGCGGCCGACAGCGGGGTCTCGATGACCGGTCCCGACTCCTTGTACATGGTGTTGGCCTGGATGAAGCGGCGCATCAGCTCGCCCAGGTACTTGAGCGCGTCCTCGCCCCGTCCCATCTGGGCGGACATGGAGGCGGCGCCGGTGAAGGTGTAGCCCTGGAGCGCGCCCTCGAAGCCGACCCAGTGGTTGAGCGAGGTCTCGATCAGCTCGCGGTGCGCCGGGTCCTCCCAGGTCACCTCGTACAGCGGGTAGACGGCGAGCAGATGCGAGTAGTGGCGGTGGGACTTGGCGAAGGGGACCCCGGCGCCGATCATGTAGCCGTTCTCGTCGACCGGGTAAGGGGTGAGCCGGGTCAGCACCTCCCGCCAGCGCGGCTCCAGTTCGTCGTCGATGCCCAGCGTCTCCGCCGACTCCAGCAGGGTGGCGCAGCCCCAGCGCAGCAGCATCAGGTCGTAGTTGCAGTCCGGGGCGTTCACGCCGTACTCGGGCGAGAAGGTGGCGGGCAGATGCAGCTTGCCGTCGCTGCCGGGGGTGAGGAAGTGGAGGTAGTAGGTGATGGCCTTGCGCAGCAGCGGGAAGAGGACGTCGCGCAGGATCGCGGTGTCCATGGTGTGGCGGTAGCTCAGCCAGACGTTGTGCAGCGCCCAGGTGAGGTTGCCGACCTCGGGGGTGGGCGGGTCCTGGCCCGGGATGCCGACGGCGTAGCCGCCGTTCGCCACCGCGCCGCCGTTGACCAGCTGGGGGTCGGTGGTGCGCGGGATGCCCGCCGAGTCCTTGCGGTACGGGGCGTCGAGCTGGTTGGAGAGGTTGTCGCGATACTCGCTCAGCGCCCGGGTCACGGCGTCGAGCTCCAGGTGGTTCGAGCCGTGGATCAGCCAGTACTCCAGCTGGACATTGAGGTTCCACCAGGTGTTCGGCCAGGGGGTGGACTCCAGCCACGGCCCGCAGGTGGCCATCACGGGCGCGTCGGCGCGCGCGGCCGCGGCGACCTTGTAGAGCTGGATCCAGTAGAAGCGCTGCAGCCGCGCGTCCGGGAGGGACAGGAAGCTCTTCCGGTAGTAGGCGTGCCACCAGGGGCGATGGGTGGCGGCGAGGGCGTCGTAGGAGAGCGCGGAGGCCGACCGTACGGCCTTGCGTGCGGCGCCCAGGGCGGTGGTCCGCGGGAAGGAGTGCGCCACCGTCACATACAGGGTCCGCCGCCGGGAGGAGTCGCGCTCCCGCCAGGCCGTCACATGCTGTCCGCCCGCGAGCAGGGACTGGACCGCGGTGTGTACGCCCTCCTGCTCGGCCACGACGGCCGGGGGGTTGCCGGTATAGCCGTCCGGGATCGGCTTGAACGCGACCCGCGGGCTGATCGCCTCGGCCGGGTGGAAGACCCAGCGGAAGGTGGCCTCGCCGGCGCTCGGGGTGACCTCGACGGCCATCAGGGAGCGGGAGTTGTGGACCAGGGCGCGCAGTGTGAGGGTGCCCTTGTCGGTGGTGATGGTGCCGGTCAGTTCGGCGTCGCGCAGCCGCAGCCGCCAGTCGACGGCGGTGATGGTGCCGACCGGCTCCAGGGTGAACCAGCCGATGGGCAGCCGGGCCAGGCCGAACAGCGAGCCGAACTCGGGGCGGTGGTCCTGGACCTCGCTGTGCTGGACGTTGAAGCGGATGGCGCTCGCGCCGCCCGGCTCGGCGTAGATGCCGGAGCCGAGGCGGGCGTTGCCGAGGAAGGGGCCCTCGTACCAGGTCGTCGGCAGCTTCTGCCACACCATGTCGGCGTCGTCGAGGACTTCGGCCCATGGGTCGCGGGCGTCGGCCGCGGCAGGCACGGCGGGTTCGGCGGCGTACGCGGCGGGCGCCGCCGCGAGCCCGGCGGCACCGGCGGAGGCGGCGATGGCGCCGCCGAGGACCGATCTTCTGGACGGTGTGGATGACATCGCAGACGTGGTCACGTACATGCCTCCAGTTCGACGCTCTGAACCCTTGGGCATGATGCAGTCCCTTGAGGGGAACCGGAACCCCTCGCGCACGATAAACATCGGATGGGCGAGGGGCGGTGACGGGTCCATACCCGCACGAAAGGCCGTCAGGCGGGCGAGACCTCGGATCTTCCCTGGCTAGCGTGGGCGGCGCCGCCCGCCGGATCCACGGCCCTGCACCATGAGCTCGACGCCGTGCCGGAACCGCTCCTCGAAGTCCGTGATCCGGTCCGCCCCGGCGGCCAGGGACGGGAACCGCCCGCCCGCGGCGGCCCGCAGCAGCGGCTCCACCCCCAGGGGCGCGGCCTGTTCCTCCTGGCCGAGGCCGAGCGTGAAGTAGACCAGGGCCCAGGTCCGCCAGGCCGCTTCGGCCGGAGCGCGGCCGCCCGCGAGAAACGCGCCGGTCAAGGCGTCCGCGAAGCGCAGTGCGTGCTCCTCGGCGACATGGGTGCCGGCCACCAGACGCGCCCCGTCACGGCGGGCGAGCAGCGCCGCGCGATACCGCCGCGCCAGCGTATGCGCCCGCTCGTCCCACGCCTCGGGGAGCGGGGCGTCGGCGCACCCTTCGAGCATGGCGTCGGCCATCAGCTCCAGCAGCCGGGGCTTGCTGGAGGCGTGCCAGTACACGGTGTTGAGCTGCACACCCAGCCGCGCGCCCACCCCGCGCATGGTGAGTCTGTCCAGACCCACGTCGTCCAGCAGCTCAAGCGCCGCCGTCACCACGGCCGTACGGTCGAGTCCCATGGACCGTCTCCCTCCGCCCCGCGCCGTGAGTCAAGATCAAGTGTAGGGGGAAGGCAACGAGGGGGCGATGGTCGAGCAGCGCCCGTCTGTCAGCCGATTGCCGCCGTCGCCCGTCCGCCGCCCGGTGTCGCGGCGAGACGGGCGGCCGCGGTGCCAAGCCCTGTGGGGCCGTACGACGTGCGCGGCGGCAGGCCCACGGGGCGGCGCAGCTCGGACTCCGCATAGCGGGGGGTCTGCCGGTGCCAGACGAGGATTCCGGACATCCAGTTCTGCAGCTCGCGCGTGTAGCCGTAGAGCGTGGCCCGGACCGTGGCGTCGAGCGCCAGATCCTCGACCAGCACGGGCAGTTCGGTGGAGACGATGCGCTCGAACTCGCGCATCCGGGAGTTGACCAGGTCGGCGACCATGTGCAGGGCCTCGGAGGTGCCGCAGCCGAAGAAGTTCTGCACGACCAGCACAGAGTTGTGGATCTCGCCCGAGAACTCGACCTCCTTCCGGAAGGAGTGGAGGTCGTTCAGCAGCCCCACATAGTCCCCGGCCGCGTGCTCCATGGCCTGGACCGGTCGGGCCCGGCACACTTCGGCCGGCAGCGTCCGGCCGTGGGACAGCCCGGACAGTGCCATGGTCAGGTCCGCCCCGAAGGTCTTGCGGCGCATCTCGATGTAGTCGACCGGGTCGGGGACGCGCCGCTCCATCTCGCCCGCGAGCTCCCACAGCCAACTGCCGGTCATGTCCTCGACGGTGGTGCGGAAGGCACGGCGCGCGTCCACCGCCATCGGCCCCGCCGTACGCGACCAGAGGTCGGCCAGGCCCCGCTCAAGACCGGTCACCGGGGTGGGCGCGGCGGTGGAGTCCACCGGCATGAAGGCCGACAGCCGCTCATTGCAGACCCGGGCGCCGACCAGGTCGAAGGCGCGCCCGAAGACCATGGGGTAGTAGTCGTCCGCGTACGTACCCCAGGTCAGCCAGCCCGTGGTCAGATCCAACTGCTCGCCGGTGGCGTCCGGGTGGATACCGGCGGCGGCCAGCGCGAAGTCGAAGGCCCTCAGCTTGTGTTCGTCCCAGACCCCGAAGCCGGGGAGGCCCGGCGGCACATCCAGGATGCCCATCCGCCGCCCCCACTCCACGATGTGCTCCCGGGACCGGTCCAGATGAGGGCTCAACCGCGCCGGATAGGGCATATGGAGATCCGGAACCCGCACCGGCCCGACCACCCGGCGCGGCGGCTGCGCATGGCTCCTGAGCCGGAAGGGCAGGGTGGCCGCCAGCGAGGTGGCGATACGGGCCGCCGAGGTGCCCAGGCCCAGCGGGCCGCCCGGCACCGGGCCACCGGGGTCGCCGGCCCCGCCGCCGTTCGTATGGCCGTTCATATAGCGGCTGGAGCGCATATGCCACTCATGCCCGCCCGACTGCCAGTCCTGCAGCCCCTTGGCGTAGGTCAGGACGTCCGCGCAGGACCGCGGGTCCAGACCGGACTCCACGAACAGCGGCGGCAGCTCGGTGAACACGGTGTGCTCGAACTGCTGGAGCCGCGAGGTGATCAGGTCGTTGACGGCCTCGGCGGCCGCCTGGGTGTCGCAGCCGAGGAACCGCTCGAAGACCAGGACGCCATTGGAGAGCTCCCCCTCGTCCTCGACCTCGCGCTGGTAGGAGAACAGGTCGTTGCGCAGATGTACGGCGTCGGCGAAGGCGTCCCGAAGCACCAGCAGCGGTCGGCTCGCCGCCACCGCCTCGGGCACCTCGGCGCCCGCCGCGTACTCCACGAGCCCGGCGGACCAGGGGGCGCCGCCGACCTTGCGGCGCATCTCCATGTACTCCAGCGGGTTGGCGATCCGGCCCTCGCTGATGTTGGACAGTTCCCACATGCTCTCTTCGAGCAGATGGCGGGTGGCCTCGGCGAACCGCCGCCGCCACCCGCCGGACATGGCCGGTGTCGTACGGGCCCACAGGTCGGCAAGGCCCCGCTCCACCGCGTTCGCCGGCTCCTCGGCGGCGCGGCCGCCCGCACCGTCGCTGTGTACCGGCATGAAGGCCCGCAGCCGGTCGAGATAGGCCTTGGCACCGGCCATGTCCTGACTGCGTTTGAAGCTCTCCAGGAAGTGGTCGTCGAAGAAGAACACCCAGACGTACCAGTCGGTCACCGTGGCCAGCACGTCGGCGGGTGCGTCCGGGTGGGTGTAGGCGCAGAGCAGGGCGTAGTCATGGGAGTCGAAGTCGGCCTCGTCCCAGACGCCCGACCCCTCGATCATCACCATCTCGCGGGCCCACCGCTTGGAGTGGTCCCGGGCCGCCGCCAGATGGGGATTCAGCCGGGCCGGATACGGCTCGTAGAAGTCCGGCAGCTCGAAGGGCTGTGACATCCGCGCCTCTCACCTCACCTCTCTCGTGTTCCGGGACGGACGGCTAGTCGCGGCCGTGGGAGATCTCGACGTTCTCCAGGACGCCGAGCGCGTCCGGCACCAGCACGGCCGCCGAGTAGTAGGCGGTGACGAGATAGGAGATCAGCGCCTTCTCGTCGATGCCCATGAACCGCACGGACAGGCCGGGCTCGTACTCGTCGGGCAGCCCCGTCTGGTGCAGCCCGATGACGCCCTGGTCGTCCTCTCCGGTACGCATGACGATGATGGAGCTGGTGCGTTCCTTGGTGATGGGGATCTTGTTGCAGGGCAGGATGGGCACCCCGCGCCAGGAGGGCACTTTGTTGCCGTTCAGATCCACGTGGTCGGGGTACAGCCCGCGGGAGTTCAGCTCGCGGCCGATGGCGGCGATGGTGCGCGGATGGGCGAAGAGAAACCGGGAGCCGCGGCGGCGGGTGATGAGCTCGTCGAGGTCGTCCGGGGTCGGCGGGCCGGAATGGGTCTGGATCCGCTGGGCGTACTCGGCGTTGTGCAGCAGGCCGAACTCGCGGTTGTTGATCATCTCGTGCTCCTGCCGCTCCCGCAGGGCCTCGATGGTCAGCCGCAGCTGCTGCTCGGTCTGGTTCATCGGCTTGTTGTAGAGGTCCGCCACCCGGGTGTGCACCCGCAGCACGGTCTGGGCGACGCTGAGCTCGTACTCGCGCGGACGGAGCTCGTAGTCGACGAAGGTGCCGGGCAGATCGACCTCACCGGCATGGCCGGAGGCCACCGCGATCTCGGCCTCGCCGCGCGCGTTCTGCCGCTGCTGGGGGAGCGCGGCGAACTCCGCGACATGCGTCTGGAGGGCGGGCGAGCCCTCCAGGATCGAGGTGAACTCCCGCCGTGGCAGCCCGAGCAGGGTGCCGGCGGTGGCGGCCTTGGCGGTGTACTCCCAGGTCGAGTCGGCGCTGAGCAGACACTGCTCGCCGAACCGGTCGCCGTCGCCCAGCACGCCGAGCCGGGTCGGCTCGCCGTACGGACCGCTGCCGGTCTTGACGATCTTGCCGTGCGCGATCAGATAGATGTGATCGGCCGCGGTGCCCTCCTCCGCCAGCACCTCACCGGCCTCGAAGTCGCGCTGCACGAAGCGGTTGGCGAGCGCCGTCAGCACGCCCACGTCCTCGAAGCCGCGCAACACCGCGAGCTCCCCGAGCTCACGCGGAATGACCTGCACCCGCGAACCGGTCTTCACGAATTCGATGCGGCCGTCCCCGACGGTGTAGGTGAGGCGCCGGTTGACCCGGTACACCCCGCCGTCGGTCTGCACCCAGGGGAGCACCTTGAGCAGCCAGCGGGAGGTGATCCCCTGCATCTGCGGAACGGACTTGGTGGTGGTGGCGAGGTTGCGTGCGGCGGCGGTGCCGAGGCTGAGCTGCTCCTGCCGCTCCGGCTGCGCTTCGCTGGCCGCGTCTACCGACATCAGCCGTGTCTCCTTTGCGTGCGGGGGAAAACGGGGGTTCGGCGCGAACACCCAGCACGCTAGGGGGCGTTGAACGGCGCAGACGCGGACGGCGGATGCGACTCATCAGATCGAATGATCGTGGCAACGCCCGCGTTTAACGATCAGCGTCCTCAGTCGTCGACATCGCCGTCCAGCAGTTCGAGGTCCGGCGGCACCAGGGTCGTCGACTCGACGAGCCCGCGCAGCAGGTTGTGCAGCAGATTGTGGTCGCTGGGCCCCGCGCCGTCGTCCTCGCGCAGCACCGAGTACGGGAAGTCCCCGCCGCGCTCGATCCGCCGGCGCACCGCCCCCACCTTGCGCTCGATCCGGCGCTCGCCCCAGACGCCCTCGCCGCACACATAGTCCAGCTCCATGGCCGCCTGCCGGTACGACAGCGGCCGCGGGCACTCCTCGTACAGCAGATAGTGCTGGCCCAGCACGACCAGCAGCAGCCGCTCCTCGTCGTCCAGCGGCCACCGCTTGGGCGGCAGGGTGGCGTCCTGCTGCCGCGCGCCGCCGCCCCGCTCGTCGTGGTCCGTCACATACAGCTCGACCAGGTGCTCCCGGTAGCCCGAGCCCCTGACGAACAGCGGGGTGTACCCCGTCTCCAGGGGGATCGGGCCCGAGCTCGAATGCATCATCCGGCCGCGCGGCAGCCGGACGAGCTGCTGCCCGGTGTTCCGCAGCCACCACTTGCCCTCGCGGTACGTCAGCTCGCCATGGCGGCGGCTCACCCGCAGATCGCCCTCGGCGACGGACAGATCCACATCGGGCCGGCCGCCGCGCCCGAACCGGACGATGCGGCCGGGCACCGGCGGGACGCTGATGTCGGCGATGACCGAGCGCGCGTGGAGCGTGCCGGGCCGGGCGGGTTCGGCGCCGCGCGCCAGGGTCTCGGGGCGGTGGCTGTGCATCGCTGCCTCCTTGAGTCGTGCCGTGCCGGGTCCACTGTGCCCCGCCCACGGCGGGACCCGTCCCGCTCGGCCGTGTCCCGCCCGTGCGTGGGTCAGCCGGCCGACAGCGCGGCGGTCGCGGACCGGGCGAGGTCGGTCGCCGTCTCGCAGGAGGGCCGGTCCTTGGCCCGCGCTCCGCCGACCACCAGGCGCAGCCGCTCGGTCGGCCTGTCGTCACTGCTCCGGTACGGGCGGTTGAACACATCGACGGTGCAGCTGCCGTCGCCCTCGTACTCCGGCATCACGACGGCGTCGTGTCCGGCGAGCTCGGTGAACCGGGCGTTGTCCGGGATCGAGAGGACGCCCTGGTCGAACACCAGCCGCACCGTCATACGGTTGGTGGTGCTCGCCCAGTCGCAGGTCCACCGGCCGAAACCGACGTCCGGGTCGCGGGCGTCGATACCCGGAACGACCTCGAGCGCCCGGGCGTCGAGCAGCCCGCAGGCATCCTGCTGGGCCAGCGAGTCGGCCGGGAGCTCCGGCGAACGGCGGGGGACCTCGCCCCGGTTGAGCACCGTGACCGCGTGCTCGACGGCGGCGTCGGCGATATCGCACAGCGGCGCCTTGGTGTCGTCGGTCAGCTTCGCCTCGACCCTGATGACGGTGTCGCGCACACCCGACAGCACGAGCGTGCGACCGCACCAGCCGCTCTCGGCGGGCTGCGTGACGACGCTGACCTTTCCCGACGTCCTCGCCGCCGCGGTGCTCGGCGGATCCTCGGTGTCGAGGTCCGTCGTCACATCGACGATATCGTCGTCGTCCGAGCTCAGCACGACATCGCAGCGGTCGTAATTGCCGTACTGCGGATCCAGTTGGGCCTCGTGTCCGAACCGCTCGAACGAGCCGGTGCTCAGCAGCGCGCACGGATCGACCGTACGGGGGTTCCCGAGGCCGAAGCCGACGCCGGCCGTGGCGCTCGGGGTGGCGGTCGGCGATTCGTCGGCGTGGGCCGAGGGGCCGCCCCCGTCCCCGTCCTGCAGCCCCAGCACCGTCGCCACCGCGGCGATCGCCACGACCGTGGCGGCCGTACCCCAGGTGAGCAGGGGGCGGCGCCGCAGCAGGGACGGCAGCGGGGCCGACCCCGCCGCCGCGTGCTCACCGTGCTCACCGGGCTCCTCGGGAGGCGGATACCGCTTGGTCACCTCTTCGAGAGGCACCCGCGGCAGCTGGTCCACCGGCCCCGCGACCTCCGCCAGCGCCCGCTGCGCCTCCTCGGCGCCGGGCCGCCGCCCCGGATCGCGCTGGAGGAGCGCGGTGAGCACATCGCGCAGGGGCCCATCTTCCACCAGTTCGCCCAGCGCGTCGGTCCGGATCGTCCGCCGGGGGCCGCGCGGCGGCGCCTCGCCCGTGACCAGCGCGTAGACGGTGGCGCCGAGCGAGAACAGGTCGGACGCCCGCTCCGGCGCCCCCCGGAACGCCTCGGGGGCGGCATAGGCGGGGGTGAGGCTGAACGGGCCGCTCGGCGTGTTCGTCGTACTGCCGTCGATGCGGTACGCGGCGCCGAAGTCGGCGAGCTTGGCGACCCCGTCCTCGGTGATCACGACGTTGTGCGGTTTGACGTCGCAGTGCACGATGCCCTTGGCGTGCAGCGCCGCCAGCGCGTTCGCGACCTGGGCGCCGATATGGGCCGCGAGCTTCGCGGGCAGCCGGGCCGTACCGTTGAGGCTGCCTCCGGTCACATGCTCCATGACCAGCCAGAAGGTGGCCTTCGGCCCCCAGCCGGCGCGCTCGGCGCCGTAGAGGGTGACCACATGGGGATGGCTGAACTTCGCCAGCGCGCGGGCCTCGGCCAGCAGTTCGTCGAAGGCGGCCCGGCTGTTGTCCTCGGCCAGCGTCCGCTTGAGCACGACGGGCCGGTCCAGCTCGGTGTCGACGGCGAACCAGACCGCGCCCCTGCCTCCGTTGACGGGCCCCTTCGTGAGCCGGTATTTGCCGACCTTCCCACCCGGGCGCACCAGAGACTCTCCCCCTCACACAGGAACCGGATCGCGCCACGACTGGGCGCGCGCACCGAACTTACTGCGTGAGGAGTCGGGCACACAGCGTTTCGGCCGCACTCACAAAACCCCCGCAACTGTGGAGAGCAGGCGACCCGAGGGCGTGCGCGGCGAGGCCGGCGGGGACGGTGGGATCGGTGCGCGGCGAGGCGGGGGGCGCGGGCCCCCCCCGGCGCCCCGGCCCCCCCCGCCCGGCCCCCCCGGGGGTTAAACAAAACAAGAGCCACCCACAAAAGGCCTCTG